>JAACFL010000066.1 GCA_009937385.1 Gammaproteobacteria bacterium
CGAGCGCTTCTACAAGCAGCTCTGCAGTGGCCAGCTCGAGGCGGTCAAGGAGACGCTGGTCTACCTGGTCCACGAGACCGACGTCTGGGTCGAGATCACGACGTTGCTGATCCCCGGCGAGAACGACGGTGACGCCGAACTCGAAGCCATGACCCGCTGGATCGCCGAGGCGCTCGGCCCCGAGGTGCCGCTGCACCTGACCGCGTTCCACCCCGACTGGAAGATGCGCGATCACCCGCCGACCCCGCCCGCGACGCTGACCCGGGCGCGCGAGATCGCACGCGGCAACGGCCTGCACCACGTCTACACCGGCAACGTCCACGACGAGACCGGCGGCAGCACCTACTGCGCCGGTTGCGGGCAGAAGCTGATCGGTCGCGACTGGTACGTGCTCGGCGCCTGGCACCTCGATGCCGAGGGGCGCTGCGACGCCTGCGGCACGCCGCTGGCCGGGGTTTTCGAGCCGCGGCCGGGGCACTGGGGTGCGCGTCGCCAGCCGGTGCAGATGCGCGGTCGTTGAGCCGTCGCGCTGAGCCGCGAGTTGCTGATCCTGCGCCACGCCAAGTCGGCCTGGGACACCCCGGCCGAGACCGACTACGACCGCCCGTTGAACGGCCGCGGCAAGCGCGACGCACCGCGCATGGGCGCCTGGCTGCTGGCGCAGGAGCTGGTGCCCGACCACGTGCTCGCCTCTCCGGCGCGCCGCGCGCGGCAGACCACGCGTCGTGTCTGCAAGGCGCTCGGCCTGGATCCCGAGCGCGTCGACTGGCAGGAGCGGATCTATCTCGCCGGCGTCCCGACCCTGCTCGACGCGCTCGCCGGCTGCCCGACCGACGTGACGCGGGTGCTGCTGGTCGGCCACAACCCGGGGCTCGAGGAGTTGCTCGAGTACCTCGGCGGGTTCGACCTGCCGCCGCCACCGGGCGGCAAGCGGTTGCCGACCGCGACCGTCGCACGCCTCGTCCTGCCCGACGACTGGTCGCATCTCGCGGCCGGTTGCGGCGAACTGCTTACCTGGATGCGCCCGCGCGATCTCCCCGAGGATTGACCTCGTTCATCCCGGGTCGGGTTTGGCTCTGGTAGACTTTTGCCACCCATGAAAGGCCCGGATATCACCCTCCTGCGCCTGGCCGTGCTGACCCTGCTCGGCGGCCTGCTCGTGCTGTCACTCCTTCCTTCGGCAGCAATGGCCGCCGGTTGCGGCCCCGACGTCGACGAGGCGCGCTGGCGGACCGCCCAGGTCGAGGGCACCCCGGCGCGGCTGCGCGACTACCTCCAGGCGTGCCCGAATGGGCGCCACGCCGGCCAGGCGCGTGCCCGCCTGGCGCACGTCAGCGAGCCCTGGGAACCGGAGATGGTCGTGGTGCGCGGGGGCTGTTTCCTGATGGGCAGTGCCAAGGGCGACCCGGCCAGCGATCGCGACGAGCGCCAGCACGAGGTGTGCGTCAAGGATTTCGAGATCGCCCGCTACGAGGTCACCTTCGACGAGTACGACCGCTTCGTCGCTGCGACCGGGCGCGAGGCGCCCTTCGACGAGGGGTGGGGACGTGGCCAGCAGCCGGTCATCAACGTCACCTGGGAGGACGCCACCGCCTACACGCAGTGGCTCAGCCGCACCACCGGTCGCGGTTACCGCCTGCCGACCGAGGCCGAGTGGGAGTACGCCTGTCGCAGCGGCGGTCAGCCGCAGCGTTACTGCGGTGCCGACCGCGCCAACCCGCTCGGCTGCTACGCCGACAACTGCCGTGGTCGCGCCCACCTGGTCGGCAGCCGGCCGGCGAACGGTCTCGGAATCCACGACATGAGTGGCAACGTCGGCGAGTGGACCTGCTCGTTCTACGACCCGCGCTACCGTGGCAGCGAGCAGCGCTGCGCAAAGCCAGGTGACGGCGGATCGCGGGTGGGTCGCGGGGGGTCGTGGCTCGACGCGGAGGAGTACCTGCGCGCCGCCTCGCGCGACGGCGGCCATACCAAGTTCCGCGCCATCACCCTCGGCTTCCGCCTCGCGCGCGCCGCCGACCCCTGCCTGCGCCTGGCCGGCAAGCCGCCCACCGGCGCCTGCTAGGGATCGCTAGAGCGCGGCGATCCGCGCGCGCTGCTCGGTAAGCTGGGCCAGGGCGCGCTCCGCCTCGGCGATCTTCTCCCGCTCCTTGGCGACCACCGCCTCCGGCGCCTTGCTGATGAACTGCGCGTTGTCGAGCTTGGCGCGGCCACGCTCGACGGTGGCCTCGAGGCGGCCTATCTCCTTGTCGAGGCGGGCCAGCTCGGCGTCGGTGTCGATCAGCCCGGCGAGCGGGATCAGCAGGCGCATGTCGCCGACCAGGCTGGTCGCAGCCTCGGGCGCCGTCTCTTCGGCGCCGAGCAGCGTCAGCGACTCGAGCCGCGCCAGCGCGCTCAGCAGCGACCCATGGGCCTCAAGCCGGGCCCGGTCCTGCTCGCCGGCGTGCTGCACCAGCAGCGGCAGCGGCTTACCGGGAGGGATGTCCATGCCGCTGCGGATCTGGCGCACGCCGAGCACGCAGGCCATCAGCCACTCCATCTCCGCCTCGGCCTGCGCGTCGATGCGCCGCGTCTCGGCCTCAGGGTAGGGCTGCAGCATGATCGTCGGCCCGGTCTTGCCGGCGAGCGGCGCGACCTGCTGCCAGATCGCCTCGGTGATGAACGGCATCACGGGGTGGGCCAGGCGCAGCAGCCCCTCGAGCACGGTGACCAGGGTATGACGGGTGCCGCGCTTGGCCGCGGCGCTCGCCTCCTCGCCCTGCAGCACCGGTTTGGCCAGCTCCAGGTACCAGTCGCAGTAGGCGTTCCAGGTGAACTCGTAGAGCGCCTGGGCGACGAGGTCGAGACGGTAGGCCGCGAACTGCTCGGTGACCCGGGTCACGGTGTGCTGGAAGCGCGAGGTGATCCAGTGGTCCGCGGTAGAGAGCTCCAGGGCACCGCCGGAATCGCCACAGTCATGGTCCTCGGTGTGCATCAGCACGAAGCGTGCCGCGTTCCACAGCTTGTTGCAGAAGTTGCGGTAGCCCTCGACGCGGCCGAGGTCGAAGTTGATGTCGCGTCCCGGCGAGGCGAGCGCGGCGAAGGTGAAGCGCAGCGCGTCGGTGCCGAACGCCGGAATGCCGTCAGGGAACTCCTTGCGCGTGATCTTCTCGATCTTGGCGCGCATCTGCGGCTGCATCATGCCGCGCGTGCGCTTCTCGATCAGCGCGTCGAGTTCGATGCCGTCGATCAGGTCGATCGGGTCGAGCACGTTGCCCTTCGACTTCGACATCTTCTGGCCGTGGGCATCGCGCACCAGCCCGTGAATGTAGACCTCGCGGAACGGGACCTCCTTCTCGAAGTAGAGTCCCATCATGATCATCCGCGCGACCCAGAAGAAGATGATGTCGAAGCCGGTAACCAGCAGGCTGGTCGGGTAGAAGCTCTTCAGGCGCGGCGTCTCGTCGGGCCAGCCTAGCGTGGAGAAGGGCCACAGCGCCGAGCTGAACCAGGTGTCGAGGACGTCGTCGTCCTGGCGTAGCGCGACGTCGTCACCGAGCCGGTGCCGGGCACGCACCGCGGCCTCGTTCTCACCCACGTAGACGTTGCCGTCGTCGTCGTACCAGGCGGGGATGCGGTGGCCCCACCAGATCTGCCGGCTGATGCACCAGTCCTGGATGTTCTCCAGCCACTGGTTGTAGGTGTTGACCCAGTTGCCCGGGATGAAGCGGATGCCGCCGTTCGCGACCGACTCGAGTGCCGGCCGGGTGATCGCGGCCAGGCCGCCCGGGCGCCCGTCGTCCTGCGTCTCGCGGGTCAGGTCGACGAACCACTGGTCGGTCAGGAACGGCTCGATGACACTGTGCGAGCGGTCGCCGCGCGGCACCATCAGCTTGTGCGGCTCGATCTTCTCGAGCAGGCCTGCGGCCTCGAGGTCGGCCACCACCCGCTTGCGCGCGTCGTAACGGTCGAGGCCACGGTAGGCTTCGGGCGCGTCGTCGTTGAGCTTCGCGTCGACGGTCAGGATGTTGATCAGCGGCAGGTCGTGGCGCTGGCCAATGGCGTAGTCGTTGAAGTCGTGCGCCGGGGTGATCTTGACGCAGCCGGTGCCGAACGCGGGGTCGACGTAGTCGTCGGCGATGACGGGAATCGTCCGCCCGGTCAGCGGCAGCTCGACACTCTGGCCGACCAGGTCGCGGTAGCGGTCGTCGTCGGGGTGCACCGCGACCGCGGTGTCGCCCAGCATGGTTTCCGGGCGTGTCGTCGCGACCACCAGGTAGCCCTTGCCGTCGCTGCGCGGGTAGCGCATGTGCCACAGGTGGCCGCTCTCCTCCTCGCTTACCACCTCGAGGTCGGAGACCGCGGTGTGCAGCACCGGGTCCCAGTTGACCAGCCGCTTGCCGCGGTAGATCAGGCCGGCCTCGTACAGGCGCACGAACACCTCGGTGACCGCTTTCGACAGCCCCTCGTCCATCGTGAAGCGTTCGTTCTCCCAGTCGAGCGAGGCGCCCATGCGCCGCAGCTGGCGGGTGATGCGGCCACCGGAGTCCGCCTTCCAGTCCCAGACCCGCTCGATGAAGGCGTCGCGGCCGAGGTCGTGGCGGTCCTTGCCCTCGGCCTCGAGCTGGCGCTCGACGACCATCTGGGTGGCGATCCCGGCGTGGTCGGTGCCCGGCTGCCACAGGGTGTCGCGGCCCTGCATGCGGTGGAGGCGCACCAGTGCGTCCATCACCGTGTTGTTGAAGCCGTGGCCCATGTGCAGGGTGCCGGTGACGTTCGGCGGCGGAATCATGATGCAGTAGGGCGTGCCTTCGCCCTGGGGTGCGAACCAGCCCTGCTCCTCCCAGGTGGCGTACCAGGTCTTCTCGATCGCCTGCGGGTCGTAGGTCTTTTCCATGTCGTGCGTGGCCGGGGTGGTCGGTGGGGCTGCCGCGCGGGTGCGGCGGGGAAAGCCGGGCATTATACCCGAGGCGCGACCGGCGCCGGCGCTGCCGGCTCAGTCGGCGTCGCGTTCGCGCAGCGCCTCGGCGACCAGCTCCGGCAGCCGCTCGTCGAGGTGGTCGCGCAGGCGTGCGTGCAGCTCGCTGCGCAGCAGGTCGAGGGCGTCGTCGAGGGCCAGGTCCACCGCCTCGCGGACCAGTGCATGCAGCCGCTCGGCCTGGGCGGGATCGAGGGGCTCGTTGGCTTCGCTCGCGCCCGGGACGACACCGGGTCCCGGTGTGACGACGTCGTCGAGTACCGGCACGCGAGGATCGTCGGCATCCGGCGCCTCCTCGTCCTCGTCGTCCTCGTAGGCCTCGTCGAAGTCGTCGTCGTCGAGGCGGATGTCGTAGCGGTCCTGGTCGTCCGGGAAACGGCTCATGGTCACCTCACACCCTGGTGTCGGTCAGAGGGTAGCCACGCTCGCGGTAGAAACGGTAGCGTGCGCGCCCGTCGTGCACCTCCTGCTCGGTGGTGCCGATCACCTCGATGACCCGCTCGAAGCGGCTGAAGAAGGACGGCACCTCGTCGGCGAGGTTGAACAGCAGCTGGTAGGGCTCGGCCGGCTCGCCGGCGTGGTCGATCACCAGCGGGGCCGCCTCGGCCTCCGGCGTGCCGGCGATGGCGTGCGGGATGAAGCTGCCCTGGCGGAAGGTCCACAGCAGCTTGTCGAGGCGCTCGGCCTGGGCGGCGTCGGCCACGTGCAGGTGCGCGCGCTGGCCTGTGTCGTAAGCCTTCTGGGCCAGCCGGCAGGCGATGCCGAGGCGGTCGTCGCGCGCCTGCTCGACGATATAGAAGTCGACCTGGGTCACGGCCGTCAGGCGCCGGCGCGATCGAGCAGGTACTGCACCAGCATCGGCACCGGGCGACCCGTTGCCCCCTTGTGGTGGCCGCCGCGCCAGGCGACCCCGGCGATGTCGAGGTGTGCCCAGCGCAGCTTCTTGGTGAAGCGCGCCAGGAAACAGGCGGCGGTGATGGTGCCGGCCTCGCGCCCGCCGATGTTGGCCATGTCGGCGAAGTTGCTCTTGAGCTGGTCCTGGTAGTCGTCCCACAGCGGCAGCTGCCAGGCGCGATCGCCGCTCGCGGTGCCCGCGGCCAGCAGCTGGTCGACGAGCCGTGCGTCGTTGCCAAGCAGGCCGGCGGCCGGGCTGCCGAGCGCGATGACGCACGCGCCGGTCAGGGTCGCGATGTCGATCACCGAGCGCGGCGCGTAGCGCTCGGCGTAGGTCAGCGCGTCGCACAGGATCAACCGCCCCTCGGCGTCGGTGTTGAGCACCTCGATGGTCTGCCCGGACATGCTGGTGACGACGTCGCCGGGCTTGTTGGCCGCGCCGTCGGGCAGGTTCTCGCAACTCGGCACCAGACCGACCACGTTGAGCGGCAGCTTGAGGTCGATGCAGGCACGCAGCGCACCGAACACGCTGGCCGCGCCGCACATGTCGAATTTCATCTCGTCCATGGCCGCGGCCGGCTTGATGCTGATGCCGCCCGAATCGAAGGTGATGCCCTTGCCCACCAGCACGTGCGGCGCCTTCTCCTTGCCGGCGCCGCGGTACTCGATGGCGATCAGCTTCGGCGGCTGGCGGCTGCCACGCGCCACCGACAGCAGCGCGCCCATGCCGAGCTTCTCCATGTCGGCCTGCTCGAGCACGGTGACCTTGACGTTGCGGTGCCCTTTTTTGAGGCCGCGCGCGGTGTCGGCCAGGTAGCTGGGCGTGCAGACGTTGCCCGGCAGGTTGCCGAGGTCGCGGGCCAGCTCGACGCCGGCGGCGATCGCGCGACCGACCGCGATCGCCTTGTCGGCGGCCGGGAAGCCGCGACGGCTGGCGACCGCGAAGCCGAGGTTGGCGAGACGCTGCGCACGCTTGTTGTCGCCGCTCTTGAGCTGGTCGAAGCGGTAGCGGGCAGCGCTGGCGCACTCGACCGCGGTGCGTATGCGCCAGGCGCTGTCGCGGTCGGTGACCTTGACCTCGACCAGGTAGCAGGTCGCGTCGCGCGCGCCACTGCCCTCCAGGGCATCGGCCATCGCGGTCAGTGCCTTGCGGTAGTCGCCTTCGCTGGTTTCGCGCTTGGCCCCGCAGCCGACCAGCAGCACGCGCTCGGCGGCGATGCCGGGCAGTCCGTGCAGCATGGTGACCTTGCCGGGCTTGCCGCTGGCGTCCCCTCGGCGCAGCAACCGCGTGATCGCGCCACCGGCGGCCTGGTCGATCTGTGCGGCGGCGCTGGACAGGCCGCGCGGTTCGTGTACGGCCACCACCGCGCAGCCGGTGCGCAGGGTGTGGGCGGAACCGCTCTTGGGGGCGAATTTCATGACGTCTCCTGAGTGGTGCGGGGCCGGGTGTCGCGGACACCCCGGATGGCGTAGGCTACGGCGGCAGCGGGCCGCGATGCTCGCCCAAGTCTAACGGAATCGCCGCCGCTGGCCAGCCGGCGCCGGCAGCCCAGCAAGCCATGCCGCAACTCCTGACCCGCCACATCGTCGCCGAGAGCTACCGCCTGCTGGCGGCGGTGGGCGGCATCCTGGTGCTGGTCTACCTGAGCAACCAGCTCGCCCGCTACCTGGCCGAGATCGCCGAGGGCCGCCTGGCCGGTGACCTGTTGCTGTCGCTGCTGCTGCTCAAGATGGCCTCGGTGCTGGTGCTGCTGCTGCCGGCCGCACTCTTCCTGTCGTTGTTGCTTGGCCTCGGACGCATGTACAGCGACAGCGAAATGGTGGCGCTGGCCGCCTGCGGCTACGGGCCGGGGCAGCTGCTGCGCACGGCACTGCTCGCCGCGCTTCCGGTCGCCGCGCTGACCGCGCTGCTCGCGCTGTTCGTGGGCCCGCGCACCGCCGACCTCGCCGACGAGGTGCTGATCGAAGCGCGCGGCCGCGCCCTAGTCAGTGCCATCGTGCCGGGCCGCTTCAGCCAGGTCGGTGACGGCGCGGTCTACCACGTCAGCGAGGTCGACGACTCGGGCGGCATGCGCGGCATCTTCGCCCGGCTGCAGCGACCCGATGGCACGGTCGTGATCAACGCCGACCGGGCGCGCTTCGCGTTCGACCCGGTGCAGGGCCGGCGTGATCTGCTGCTCGAGGAGGGCACCCGCTACGACGGGGTGCCCGGGCGCAGCGACTACCGGGCCTTCGAGTTCGGCCGCTACCAGCTGCGCCTGCCGGACCTCAAGGGCAGCACCATCCGCAAGGCCGATGCGCTGTCGACCGCGACGTTGCTGGGCTCCGACGAGCCACGCCACCGGGCCGAGCTGCATTGGCGCATCGCGCTGCCGGTCTCGGTGCTGGTGCTGGCCCTGCTCGCGGTGCCGATCAGCCACAGCCAGCCACGCCAGGGGCGCTACGCACGGCTGCTGCTCGCGCTGCTCGTCTACGTGGTCTACGTGAACCTGCTCGGCGCCGGGCGTACGCTGCTCGGCAGCGGCGAGCTCGCGCCCTGGCTCGGCCTGTGGTGGGCGCACCTGCCGCCGCTGTTGCTGGCCTGGTGGTTGTTGCGGCGCCAGCTCGGGCTGCCGTTCTGGCCCGCAACAGGGCGCGCGGCATGATCGCCATGCGCACGCTGGACCGCTACCTGGCGAGCGAGGTGCTCAAGGCGGCGCTGCTCGCGGTGCTGGCACTGACCGCGCTGGACGCGTTCTTCGGCCTGATCATCGAGCTCGAGGACATCGGCCGCCACCGCTACAGCCTCGCCGATGCCTTCGCCTACGTCGGCATGACGTTGCCACGCCGGGTCATGGAGGTGCTGCCGACCGCGGCGCTGATCGGCTGCCTGCTCGGTCTCGGCGGCATGGCCGCACGCAGCGAGCTGGTCGCGGTCCGCGCGGCCGGGGTCTCGGTGGGGCGCATCGCCTGGGGGGTCACCAAGGCGGGCCTGGTGCTGGTGGTCGCCGCCGCGCTGATCGGCGAGTTCCTCGCGCCGTGGTCCGAGGCACTGGCCACCAACCTGCGCACCACCGCGCAGCGCAACGTCGCCACCGGCCATGCCGACCTGGGCGTCTGGCTGCGCGACGGGCGTGACTACGTGCACGTCGGCTACGCCTACCCCGACGGGGAGCTGGTCAACGTCACGCTCTACGCCTTCGACGACTCGCGTCGCCTGACCGAATCGGCGCATGCGCGCCGCGCGACCTTCGACGGCGGGCGCATGACGTTGCACGAGGCCACGCGCAGCCGGCTGACCGCCGACGGCGTGTTCAGCGAGCAGGCGCAGCGCATCGACCGGCCGACGCTGCTCGACCCGGAACTGGTGCAGGTGGTCATGCTCAAGCCCGAGAATCTGACCGCCAGCGCTCTGAGTCGCTACGTGGCCTACGTCGAGTCGCTCGGCGAGGATCCGCGCCGCTACCGGCAGGCGTTCTGGGGCAAGCTGGCCGCGCCGCTGCAGGGGCTGGTGATGCTGCTGGTGGGGCTGCCGTTCGCGTTCGGTTCGGCGCGCAACTCCCCGCTCGGCAAGCGGCTGGTGATCGGCATCGTCGTCGGCCTGCTGTTCCTGCTGGTCTCGCGGCTGTTCAGTCAGGCCGGGCATGCCTTCGACATCCAGCCGGTGGTCGCGGCGCTGCTGCCCTCGCTGCTGTTCCTCGGCGTGGCCGGCGTCGCGTTGCGCCGCGTGCGCTGATCCGCGTTGCCGCCCGGTGGTGGCCGGGCTACGCTCGGTCGGTACGCACCAGGTGGGTGCCGGACAGCCGGTCGTGCCAGGTACGCCGCTCGCGGTCGAACAGCGCGCTCCAGAAGCCGGCCCCCAGACAGGCCCACGACAGCAGCGCCACGAGGCAACGCAACAGCGCGGTGCCCCAGCGCACCGGGCCGCCGTCGTCGGCAACCAGCAGGATGCGCCAGGTCTTCATGCCCAGGGTCTGGCCACCGCGGCTCCAGAAAAAGGCGAAGAAGAGGCAGCCGATCGCGAACAGCAGACCACGCAGCACCGGGTGGCCCGGCGCGAGCGCACCACCGGCCACGCTGATCAGCAGCCAGGTGGCGAAGAAGAAGATCGCGAACAGCGCCATGCTGTCGTAGAGGATCGCCATCAAGCGGCGCGGCAGACCGACGCGGTTGGTGGACGGGGCGGAGGCGTCGGGCATCGGTGGATGGTAGCAAGCGCCAGGTGGCGGCTTCGACCGGTTGAATACATATTAGAATATGCTAATATTCCACCCAGTATGCCACCGACGTGGCACCGGCTGGACGAGGGAGACATCGATGCAGCGAGGCGTGATTCTGGCGGCGGCGCTCTGGAGCCTGTCGTTCACCGGCTGGGCGGCCGAACTCGAAACCGTGGTCGCCGAACAGCGCGACCTGCCGCGCACGCGGCTGTTCGACGCCACCGTCGAGGCGGTCAATCGTGGCACCGTGACCGCCGAGACTTCGGGCACCGTGCAGGAGCTGCTGTTCGACGTCGACGACTACGTCGAGGCCGGGGCGGTGCTGGTGCGTTTCCGCGATAACGAGCCGCGGGCCCGTGCCGAGGCGGCGCGGGCGAGCCTCGCCGAGGCGCGCGCCCAGCTGGCGCAGGCCGAGCAGGAGTTCCAGCGGGTCAGCGAAATCTTCCAGCGCAAGCTGGTCGCGAAATCGAGCCTCGACGCGGCGACCGCCGCCCGCGATACCGCCAGGGCCCGTGTCGCCGCGGCCCGGGCGCGCCTGGCCGAGAGCGAGTCGCAACTCGAGAAGAGCGTTGTGCGCGCACCGTACAACGGCATCGTCACTGCGCGGCACATCGAGGTCGGCGAGGCCGCCCAGCCGGGCACCCCGCTGCTCAGCGGCCTGTCTCTGGAACGGCTGCGCGTCTCGGTTCAGGTGCCGCAGAGCGTCGTGAAATCGCTGCGCGAATCGCCGCGCGCCGAGGTTCGTCTCGACGGCCGAGAAGCATGGCCGTTGGCCGACCTCACGCTGTTTCCCGGGGCGCATCACGGAGCTGTTCCCGGGCATGCACGTCAAGCTCGCCGTGATGCTCGGCGAGGAGCCACGGCTGGTCGTGCCGGAGGCGGCGGTGGTGCGTCGCGGCGAACTGACCGCGTTGTACGTGATCGCGGTGGACGGGCGCATCGGACTGCGCCAGGTGCGCCTCGGTGAGCGGCACGACGCGCTGCGCAGTGTGCTCGCTGGGCTCTCCGAAGGTGAGCAGGTCGCGATCGACCCGGTCGCCGCAGGCGTCGCGCTCAAGGCCCAGGTGGGTCGATGAGCGATACACGCGTGGAGGAGGCCTCACACCTCGGCTGGTCGGGCAACCTCGCTCGACGCTTCCAGCGCAACGAGATCACGCCGCTGCTGGCACTGCTCGGGCTGCTGCTCGGGCTGTTCGCGGTGCTGATCACGCCGCGCGAGGAGGAGCCGCAGATCGACGTGACCATGGCCAACGTCTTTATCCCGTTTCCCGGGGCACCGGCCCGCGAGGTGGAGAGCCTGGTCAGCGGGCCGGCCGAGCGCGTGCTGGCCGAGATCGAGGGGGTCAAGCACACCTATTCGCTCTCGCGTGACGACCTCGCCGTGCTGACCGTCGAGTTCGAGGTCGGCGAGGACCGTACCGAGGCGATCGTGCGTCTCTACAACGCCATCATCTCCAACCGTGATTGGCTGCCGCCCGGGCTCGGCGTCGGCGAACCGCTGATCAAGCCGATGGGCATCGACGACGTACCGATCGTCGCGCTGACGCTGTGGAGCGCCGACCCGGAGCGTGGCGCCGACCAGCTGCTGCAGGTGGCGCACACCATCGAGACCGAGCTCAAGCGGGTGCCCGGCACGCGCGACATCTACACCCTCGGAGGTCCGGAGCGGGTGGTGCGCGTGGTGCTCGATCCGGCCCGGCTCGCCGGCCACGACATCGCGCTGGAGGACCTGCAGCGCGCGCTGGGCAGTGCCAACGCCGCCGCCGACGCCGGCGCGCTGGTCGCCAACGACCGCGCCACGCGGGTGCGGGTGGGCGCCTTCCTCGGCACACCGGCCGAGGTGGCCGAACTCGTGGTCGGCGTGCGCGACGGCGTGCCGGTCTACCTGCGCGACGTCGCCAAGGTCGAACTCGGTCCCGACCGGCCGGACCAGTACGTGCGCTTCGTGCACGGACCGGCCGCCACCGCAGCCGTCCCGGGGGCGCACCCGGCGGTGACGGTGGCGATTGCCAAGAAGCCGGGGACCAACGCACCGGCCGTCGCCGACGCCGTCATCGAGCGTTTCTCGCAGCTGCGTGGCATCCATGTCCCGGATGGCATCGAGGTGACGGTCACGCGCAACTACGGTGCCACCGCCGCGGACAAGGCGCAGACCCTGATCCACAAGCTGATCTTCGCGACCCTGTCGGTCGTCGCCCTGGTGCTGGTCGCGCTCGGCTGGCGCGAGGCGGTCATCGTCGGCATCGCGGTGGTGGTGACGCTGGCGGTGACGCTGTTCGCCTCCTGGGCGTGGGGCTTCACGCTGAACCGCGTGTCGCTGTTCGCGCTGATCTTCTCGATCGGCATCCTGGTCGACGATGCGATCGTGGTGGTCGAGAACGTCCACCGCCACCTGGTCAAGACCGGCGGTGATCTGGCGCGCCTGATCCCGGCCGCGGTGGACGAGGTCGGCGGCCCGACCATCCTCGCCACCTTCACGGTGATCGCCGCGATCCTGCCGATGGCCTTCGTCACCGGGTTGATGGGTCCGTACATGAGCCCGATCCCGATCAACGCGAGCATCGGCATGTTGCTGTCGCTGCTGGTCGCGTTCGTGGTCACGCCGTGGCTCTGCTTCCGCCTGCTGGGCCACGTGGGTCACCACGGGGCGGGCGAGGAGGGGGCCGCCGACCGCCTGTTGCCGCTGTTCCGCGTGCTGATCGGCAGCTTCCTCGAGGGCCCGGCGGCACGCCGCCGGCGCTGGCTGCTGCTGCTCGTGGTGCTGGTGCTGATCGCCGGCTCGGTGGCGCTGGTCGGCACCCGCGACGTGGTGCTCAAGATGCTGCCGTTCGACAACAAGTCGGAATTCCAGGTGGTGCTCGACATGCCGGAGGGCACCGCGCTGGAGCGCACCGCCGCGGTGCTCGACGAGCTGGCCGTGGCGCTCGGCGAGGTGCCCGAGGTGACCGACCTGCAGCTCTATGCCGGCACCTCGGGACCGATCAACTTCAACGGCCTGGTGCGCCAGTACTACCTGCGCCGCGGTGACCACCTCGGCGACATCCAGGTCAACCTGGTCGACAAGGCGCTGCGCGACCGCCAGAGCCACGCCATCGCGCTCGACGTGCGCCCGCGCCTGGCCGCGATCGCCACGCGCCATGGCGGGCGGCTGAAGGTGGTCGAGGTGCCGCCCGGGCCGCCGGTGCTGGCGCCGCTGGTGGCCGAGGTCTACGGGCCGGACCACGCCGGCCAGGTGCGCGTTGCGCATGCGCTCCGCGATCGCTTCGAGGCTACGGACGGCGTGGTCGACGTCGACGACAGCGTCGAGGCGCCGGCGCACGAGTGGCGCCTGCAGGTGGATCGCGCCAAGGCGGCCCGTGCAGGGGTTTCGCAGCAGGCGATCGTCGCCGCGGTGACCGCCGCGCTGCGCGGCACCGATCTCGGCTACCTGCACGAGCCGACCGCGCGCTACGCGGTGCCGGTGCGTGCCGAGCTGCCGGTCGCCGACCAGGCGGATCTCGCGCGCGTGCTCGACCTGCGCGTGCGCGGCCACGCCGGGCTGGTGCCGATCGCCGAGCTGGTGGTCGTCCAACCGGCGACCCAGGCGCCGTCGATCCAGCACAAGGATCTGTTGCCGGTGGTCTACGTGACCGGCGATGTCGCGGGCGGCACCGACAGCCCGCTGTACGGCATGTTCGGCCTGTTCGCGGAGCTCGGCGACAGCGAGGTTTCGGGCCAGCGCCTCGCGCAGCACCTGGTCGAGCCGCCGGCGAACCCCTACGACTACGCCATCAAGTGGGATGGCGAATGGCAGGTTACCTACGACACCTTCCGCGACATGGGCATCGCCTACTCGGTCGGGCTGGTGCTGATCTACCTGCTGGTGGTGGCCCAGTTCCGTGCCTACCTGGTGCCGCTGATCATCATGGCGCCGATCCCGCTGACCATCATCGGCGTGCTGCCGGGCCACGCGTTGCTCGGCGCGCAGTTCACCGCGACCTCGATGATCGGCATGATCGTGCTGGCCGGCATCATCGTGCGCAACTCGATCCTGCTGGTCGACTTCATCAACCAGGAGCACGCGAGCGGCGTGCCTTTCGCCGAGGCGGTGATCCGTTCCGGCGCGGTGCGCGCCAAGCCGATCATCCTGACCGGGCTACCCCATCTTCAACGGCCTGGCCATCGCGCTGCTGTTCGGGGTCGCGGTTTCCACGCTGCTGACGCTGGTGGTGATCCCGGTGATGTTCTACGCGTTCGCGCCGGCATCCCAGCGTGCGCGCTAGCTGCTGCAGGGAGCGGTCCCTATAATGACTGTGCGCCAACGGGCGCATTGACCATCGAGCGGGCCCCAGAGCCCGCCCCCCGGGGGATGAAAAATGGCCGATCGCCGACTCCAGGTGTTCCACACCGTCGCCAAGCTGCTCAGCTTCACCAAGGCGGCTGAGGCCCTGCACATGACCCAGCCGGCGGTCACCTTCCAGGTGCGCCAGCTCGAGGAGCAGTTCAACACCCGGTTGTTCGACCGCACCCACAACCGCATCAGCCTGACCCGTGCCGGCGAGGTGGTGCAGGAGCGGGCGACCAAGATCTTCGACCTCTACGCCGAGATGGACAACGCCGTGCGCGAGCTGACCGGCGAGGTCAGCGGCTCGCTGATCATCGGTGCGAGCACCACCATCGCCGAGTACATGCTCCCGGCGCTCCTTGGCGACTTCAAGCGCCACAACCCGGACATCAAGCTCTACCTGCAGGTGGCCAACACCGAGAGCATCGTGCACATGGTCGAGAACAACGATCTCGACCTGGGCGTCGTCGAGGCCCCGGTGGCGAACAAGAATCTCCAGGTCGAGGTGTGCCGCACCGATGGCCTGGTGGCGATCGTGCCGCCCGACCACCCGCTGGCCGAGCGCGAGACGGTCACCATCAAGGAACTGATGGGCTACCCGTACATCTGCCGCGAGGAGGGTTCCGGTACCCGGGACGTCATCCTCGACTACCTGGCCAACAACGGCATCTCCTCCGACGACCTCGACGTGATCATGGAGCTCGGCAACCCGGAGGCGATCAAGGGTGCGGTCGAGGCCAACATGGGCATCTCGATCATCTCGGCCGCGACCATCGTCAAGGAGCTGCGCCTCAAAACGCTGGTCAGCATTCCGCTCGATCCACCGCTGGAACGCCCGTTCTCGTTCGTGCGGCAGAAGCAGAAATTCCGCCAGCGCGCGATGCAGGAACTGCTCAGCTTCGCGCGCAATTACTGCGCCGAAGAGGTGGCTCGCGACCTGGCCCGCGAGAAGGACGCCTGATGCGGCGAAGGACGGGGCCGTGAGCGCCGATCGCCAGCGCCTCGCGGAACTCTTTGCCGCACTCGATCGGGACGGCCGGCGCTCGTTGCTCGAATTCGCCGAGTTTCTTGCCGCGCGCCGAGATGGTGCCGGAGACGTGGCAGACGAGGCGCCACCGGCGCCGCGCAATCTGCCGCGCCCCGACGATGAGAGCGTGATCGCCGCGCTCAAGCGGCTCAGGCTCAGCTACCCGATGCTCGATTCGGCGCCGTTGCTCGATGCCGCGGCGAGCCTGGTCACCGCCCACGTGCTGCACGGACGCAGCGCGGTCGAGGTGATCGACGAACTCGAGGTGCTCTTCGCCGACAGCTACGCCGGGCTCTCGTCCGGCCGGGAGGCGTCGAAGTGATCGCCACGCTGCACGCCTTCTACGATCGCTACTTCTCCGATCCGGAGGCGGTGATCCTCGCGGTGCTGCTGCTGGTCAGCACGCTGGTGGTGGTCTACTTCGGCGGCATGCTCGCCCCGGTGATTGCCAGCCTGGTGATCGCCTTCCTGCTCGAGGGGCTGGTGCGGCTGTTCGAACGGATGCGCCTGCCGCGTACGCTGTCGGTGTGGCTGGTCTTCTCGCTGTTCATGGCGGTGATGCTGCTGGTGCTGTTCGGCCTGATGCCGCTGCTGAGCCAGCAGCTGACCCAGCTGGTCGCCGATCTGCCTCGCATGGTCGCCAACGGCCAGAACGTGCTGATGCAGCTGCCCGAGCGCTACCCGCAACTGATCTCGATGGAGCAGCTCGACCAGCTCAACGCCTCGATCCGTGCCGAGATCGCGGCACTCGGCCAGTCGCTGGTCAGCTACTCGCTGGCGTCGATCGTCGGCGTGCTGACGATCCTCGTCTACCTGGTGCTGATGCCGCTGCTGGTGTTCTTCTTCCTCAAGGACAAGCAGCTGATCCTCGCCTGGTTGAGCCGCTACCTGCCGCGCCAGCGTGGTCTGACCAACCGCGTGTGGGCCGATGTCGAGGTGCAGATCGCCAACTACGTGCGCGGCAAGTTCATAGAGGTCGTCATCGTCTGGTCGGTCACCTACGTGACGTTTGCCGTCATGGGCCTGCGCTACGCCATGACCCTGAGCCTTGCGGTCGGGCTGTCGGTGATCATTCCCTATGTCGGCGCAGTGGTCGTGACGCTGCCGATCGTGCTGGTCGCGTTCTTCCAGTGGGGCTTCACGCCCGATTTCTACTACGTGGTGGTCGCGTACCTGGTGATCCAGGCCCTCGACGGCAACGTGCTCGTGCCATTGCTGTTCTCCGAGGTGGTCAACCTGCACCCGATCGCGATCATCGTCGCGGTGCTCTTCTTCGGTGGCATCTGGGGGCTCTGGGGGGTCTTCTTCGCCATCCCGCTGGCGACCCTGGTGCAGGCGCTGCTGGTCTCGTGGCCACGCATCGAGCGCGGCGCCGACGACGCCGTCGACGACGGCACCGAGGCTGGCAACTAGCCGACCCGATCCCCATCCTGTCGCAGGTCAACTGATCGCCGCCGACCGCTGGCGCGAGCCTAGACTCCGTCTGCGACCGGCATGGAAGCCCCGTCCCCTGACCACCCTTCGAGGAGCCTTCCATGAGAACAACCACCCGCGGCAAGCTGCGCGACGGCATGCGCACCGCGACCTTCAAGGCGGCGGTCAGGGTGCCGGTGCACGTGCCCCTGAGCGGAAAGACGATGGCGTTCGACGGCGGGGGCAACTGCGTCGAGGGTTGCTAGGAACGGAGATCGCTCGATTGGTCAGGCCCATGCCCGCTCTGCCGGGCATGAGGCCTGTGCGCCACGGCAAGTAAAGACACGCCGAACGGCAGATCGAATCGGGCCAGCAACTGACGCTCGAACCCGAAAAGGTCATAGAGCAGCCGGTTCACGAGGCGGCCTGGAAGGGCCATCTCCTGCGTCCCGTCACCCTCGATGCGAAGCAGCCTACGGCCCAGCCGAATCACCGCAACCAGCGGAAAGAGCAGGGTGTTGAAGTAACTGCAGCGTGCGATCTCGAAGCCGGCGTTCTGGAGCACGGTGACCAGTCTTTTGCGCGTGTAGCGCCGCTTGTGCTGGACCGCGTCGTCGTGACGGCTCCAGAGCCATGCGAAGGCGGGCACGGTCACCACGAGGCCACCACCATCACGGAGTCTTTCGAAAAGCGCCGTGGCAGCTGCGTGGTCGTCGTCGATGTGCTCCAGGACGTCGAAAGCACATATGAGATCGAGATCCTTGAAGTTCTCGGGCACTCCGTCGGGCAGGCCGCCAGCCTCGATCGTGATGACGTGCTTGCTCTGCGCTACCGTGCGAGCCTCGGGATCCGGTTCGAACGCGTGCAATTTTCCGAAGTGATCGAGCATCGCCAGGTTGCCGCCGGTTCCGCAGCCGGCTTCGAGGATCTTGGCGTTTTGCCCCAGGCGGAGCTTCTCTAGGGTGGCCGCGAGGATGTCTCTCCGGGCGCGGAACCACCAGTGCACCTCCTCGACCTCGGCCATCAGCCTGTAGGTCTCCGGTTGCATCGTTAGGGGCGGGCCGGGCTCTGCTCAGAGGTTCTCGGTCGCGTAGTCCGCGAGCCGTGAACGCTCGCCGCGCAGCAGGGTCACGTGGCCGCTGTGCTCCCAGCCCTTGAAGCGGTCGACGATGTAGGTCAGGCCCGACGAGGTCTCGGTCAGGTAGGGGGTGTCGATCTGCGAGATGTTGCCCAGGCAGATCACCTTGGTGCCGGGGCCGGCGCGTGTGATCAGGGTCTTCATCTGCTTGGCGGTCAGGTTCTGCGCCTCGTCGAGGATGATGTACTTGTTGAGGAACGTGCGCCCACGCATGAAGTTCAGCGAGCGGATCTTGATGCGGTTGTGCAGCAGGTCGTTGGTCGCCGCCTTGCCCCACTCGCCGCCGATCTCGGTGTTGGTCAGCACCTCGAGATTGTCCATCAGCGCGCCCATCCACGGCGTCATCTTCTCCTCCTCGGTGCCGGGCAGGAAGCCGATGTCCTCGCCGACCGGGACGGTCACGCGGGTCATGATGATCTCGCGGTAGCGGTTCTCGTCGAGGGTCTGGTAGAGGCCGGCCGCGAGTGCGAGCAGGGTCTTGCCGGTGCCGGCGACGCCGAGCAGGCTGACGAAGTCGATCTCCGGGTCGAGCAGCATGTTCAGCGCGTAGTTCTGCTCGCGGTTGCGCGCGGTGATGCCCCAGATCGCGTGGTTGGCACTGGTGTAGTCGTCGACCAGCTCGAGCTGGGCGGTGCCGCCCTCGACCGAGCGCACCACGGCGTCGAACGGCTCCTCGCCGTCGAGGTGCAGGAAGCCGTTGGCATGCCATTCGCTGACCAGCGGCCCGGTGATGCGGTAGAAGGTGCGGCCCTCCTCCTTCCACGACGCCATCTCCTTGCTGTGCGTCTGCCAGAAGTCGTCTGGCAGGGTGGAGTGGCCCGAGTAGAGCAGGTTGACGTCTTCGAGCACCTGGTCGTTGAAGTAGTCCTCGACGTGCAGCCCGACCGCGGCGCCCTTGATACGCAGGTTGATGTCCTTCGAGGTCAGCGTGACGTGGCGTTCGGGGTACATGTCGCGCAGCGCCAGGGTCACCGCGAGGATGTCGTTGTCGGACTTGTGCGCGACCAGCTCGCTCGGCAGCTCGGCCTTGACCAGGCGGGTCTGGAAGTAGAGCCGACCGCTCGGCGCGACCGAGTGGTTGTAGGGCATCGAGCCGGCGAGGGGGATGCCCTCCTCGATGACGCTGACGTCGTGGTCGGAGAGCAGTTCGTCGAGGAAGCGGCTCACCTGGCGCACGTTGCGCGCCATCTCCGAGACACCGCGCTTGTGGGTGTCGAGCTCCTCGAGCACCACCATCGGCAGGTAGACGTCGTGTTCCTGGAAGTGGAACAGCGCGGTCGGATCGTGCATCAGCACGTTGGTGTCGAGTACGAACAGCCGCTTGCCGGCCACCTTGGGCTTGCGCATGGTCATCATGTGGTGGCTCTCAGAGCGCCGCGACGGCAGCGAGCACTTCGTCGACGTGCCCCTTGACCTTCACCTTGCGCCACTCCCTGACGAGCTTGCCCTCGGCGTCGATCAGGAACGTGCTGCGCTCGACCCCGAGGACCTTGCGTCCGTACATGTTCTTCTCCTTGATGACGTCGTAGCGCTGGCAGACGGTCTCCTCGGTGTCGGCCAGGAGTTCGAACGGGAACGCCTGCTTGGCCTTGAAGTTCTCGTGGCTCCTGAGGCTGTCGCGGGAGACGCCGAGGATCACGCTGTCGTGCTTGGCGAAGTCGGCATGGCGGTCGCGGAAGTCCTGCCCCTCCTGGGTGCAGCCGGGCGTGCTGTCCTTGGGGTAGAAGTAGAGCACCACCGGCCGGCCGCGCAGCGCGGAGAGCTTGATCTTCTGGTCGCCGGTCGCCGGCAGGGTGAAATCCGGGGCCTTGTTGCCGACCTTCGGCTTGCTCATGCAGGTGCTCCTTGCTCGAGGGGGAGGGGATTCAGCCCTTGACCGGCTCCATCACGGCGTCGAGGTTGAGCTGGTCACAGTGGTCCAGGAACTCCTCGCGCAGCGTGCCGATGTGCTGGCCGGCGGGGATGCCCACGGTCAGGGTCACGGCGAACATCGGCGAGCCGGTGTGCGCGGCCGGGTAGGGGTGGGTCGCGAGGTCCTCGATGTTGATGCCGCGCGCCGAGAAGAAGTTGGCCAGGTTGTGGACGATCCCGGGGTGGTCGAGAGCGACCACCTCGACCATGTACGGCAATCGGTCGCCCTGGTCGCTGCGGTTGTCGGTGCGGCGGCAGAAGATCTGCATGCCCAGGGTCTCGGAACTCTTCGGCAGCGCCGCCTCGAGCTTGGCGACCTCGTTCCACTGGCCGGAACACATCAGCATGACCGCGAATTCGCCGCCGAGCACCGTGGCGCGGCTGTCCTCGATGTTGCAGCCGGCCTCGAGGATCAGCTGGGCGAGGTCGTCGACGATCCCGGGACGGTCCTTGCCCAGCGCGGAGATCACCAGAAGTCGCTTCATGAACCGTGTCCAGGGGGATTTTCGCGGCAGTATGCAGTGCAGCATGAGGGATCGGCAAGTGACGCCCGGCGCGCCCCGTTGCGGCCTTGTCAGCCGCGGGTCACGCCAGTACCATGCCTTGGTTTCAAGGCATTACCGACCGGGCACAGGCCGGGTGCCCGACGGAGTTGAATCCATGTTTCACGGCAGTATGGTCGCCCTCGTCACGCCGATGGCCGCTGACGGGAGCCTCGACTATGGCGCGCTCGAACGGCTGATCGAGTTCCACGTCGCCAACGGCACCGACGGCATCGTCGCCGTGGGCACGACGGGTGAGTCCGCGACGCTCGATCACACCGAGCACTGCGAGGTGATCCGCCGCGTCGTGCAGATCGTCGCCGGCCGCGTGCCGGTCATCGCCGGCACCGGCGCCAACTCGACCACCGAGGCGATCGACCTGACCCGCTGCGCGATGCAGGCCGGGGCCGACGCCTGCCTGCTGGTCACGCCGTATTACAACAAGCCGACCCAGGAAGGCCTCTACCTCCACCACAAGGCGGTGGCCGAGGCGGTCGCGATCCCACAGATCCTCTACAACGTCCCTGGGCGCACCGCCTGCGACATGCTGCCGGAGACCGCCGTGCGCCTGGCCGGGATCTCGAACATCGTGGGCATCAAGGAGGCGACCGGCGACATCGGCCGCGTCACGCAGATCCTCGACGGTGCCGGCGATCGGCTCGACATCTACAGCGGCGACGACGCCACCTGCCGCGAGCTGATCCTGGCCGGCGGCAAGGGGTGCATCTCGGTGACCGCCAACGTCGCCCCGGCCGCGATGCACGCCATGTGCGCCGCAGCACTGGCGGGTGATGCCGAGGAGGCGGAGCGTCACGATGCGCCGCTGCGCGCGCTGCACCGCGACCTGTTCGTCGAGGCCAACCCGATCCCGGTCAAGTGGGCGCTGCACGACATGGGGTTGATCCCCGCGGGCATCCGCCTGCCGCTCACGCCGCTCGCCGAGCCCTACCATGCCACCGTGCGCGCGGCCCTCGCCGAGGCCGGCATCGCCGCCGCCAGCTGAGCCCGTAACGAATGCCACACCTGATCCAGAGGAATGCCGTGCACCAACCGATCACGAGCCTCGCCACCGCGCCCGTCCTGGCGCTGGCCTGCATCGCCCTGACCCTCGGTGCCTGCGCCAAGCGCGACATCACCATCCAGGACAAGAAGATCGAGTACCAGCAGGCCTACGAGGTGCCGCAGCTCGAGATCCCGCCGGACCTGACCAGCAACTCCATCGACGACCGCCTGGTGGTCCCCGACATCAACCCGCGCGACACGGCCACCTTCTCCGCCTACTCCGGTGAGCGCCAGGGCGGTGGGCGCGCGGTCCAGACCGGCGTGATGCCGGACGTCGCAGGGGTGCGCCTCGAGCGTCGCGGCGACATGCGCTGGCTGGTGATCGACTCCGAGCCGAGCCAGGTGTGGGGCCCGACCCGGGACTTCTTCCTCGAGCTCGGTTTCCTGCTCACGCGCGAGGACCAGGTGCTGGGCATCCTCGAGACCGACTGGCTCGAGAACCGCGCGGCGATCCCGAAGAGCGCCATCCGCGATGCCCTGACCGTGATCCCCGGCGTCGAGGGTCTCTACTCGTCCGACACCCTCGATCGTTACCGCGTGCGCCTCGAGAACGGGGCGCAGCCGGGCACCACCGAGCTCTACCTGACCATGCGCGGTCTCGAGCAGGTCGCCAAGGGCCCCGAGTTCGTCTGGCAGGCGCGGCCGACCGACCCCGAGCTCGAGGCCGAGATGCTGGTGCGGCTGATGATGTACTGGGGCGCCACCGAGGAGCGCGCGCGCCAGAAGCTGGCCGCACCGGCGCCGCGTCCCGACCGCGCCCGCCTGCTGGCCAGCACCGCCGGCGACCCGACCGGGCTGGTGGTGCTCGAGGACTTCTCGCGCGCCTGGCGTCGCACCGGGGTCGCACTCGACCGCATCGGCTTCGCGGTCGAGGACCAGGACCGCTCCAGTGGCATCTACCAGGTGCGCTACCAGGACCTCGAGGCGTCCCGGAAAGAGGAGGGCTTCTTCTCCAAGCTCGCCTTCTGGAGCGACGACGACAAGCCCGAGGTGCGCAGCTACGGCATCCAGCTGGTCGCCGACGGTGGCGAGACCCGCGTCCAGGTGCTCGACGAGAAGGGCGCCGACGTGCAGACCTCGACCTCGCAGACCATCTACCGCCTGCTGTTCGAGGAGCTCAGGTAGGCGCGTCGGCGCCGTCGTGCGCTTCGCGGCCCTCGGCAGCGGCAGTCGCGGCAACGCCTGGCTGGTCGCGCACGGCCGCACCACGCTGCTGGTCGACTGCGGCTTCTCGCTCGCCGACGCCACCCGCCGCCTGGCGCGCCTCGGCCTCGCGCCGGAGCAGATCGACGGCGTCCTGCTGACCCACGAACACGCCGACCACGCCAGCGGCATCGGCCCGCTGGCGCGCCGTCACCGGGTACCGGTCTGGATGACCCATGGCACCCGCCAGGCGCTGCGCGATGCCGAGATCCCCGAGCTGCGGCTGTTCGACACCGAGACCCGGTTCGCGATCGGCGATCTCGAGGTCGCGCCCTTCGCGGTGCCTCACGACGCCCGCGAACCGAGCCAGTTCGTGGTCGGCGACGGCTCTCGTCAGCTCGGCCTGGTGACCGACCTCGGCAGCACCACCGCGCACGTCGAGCGCTCGCTGGCCGGCTGCGACGCGCTGGTGCTCGAGGCCAACCACGATCGCGACCTGCTCGCCGCTGGCAGCTACCCGCCGGCGCTGAAGCGCCGCATCGCCGGCCGCCACGGCCACCTGTGCAACGAGGATGCCGCCGACCTTCTCGGCCGCCTCGACACCGCCCGCCTGCAGCACCTGGTCGCCGCGCACCTGAGCGAGGCGAACAACGCACCGGAGCGGGTCAGGATGCTGTTTGCCGAGGTGCTCGGCTGCGACCCAGAGGAGATCCCGATCGCCGACCAGGCACAGGGACTCGGCTGGCGCGAGGTCGCCTGATCCGCCGGTCAAACGATTTCCGCGGCCGCCGGCGCTCCGGTATCATGGCGCCCTCGTTTCGACCCGGTGCCGCCGTCTCGCGAGGGAATCCATGCTGCTGATCCCGGGCCGTCCCGCCCTGTCGCCGTTCCGTATCGACCAGCTGCTGACCTCGCTGCGGGCCCGTCTTCCCGGGCTGCGAGGCGTCGCCGTCGATCACCTGCATCTGGCCGACCTGGCACGACCCCTCGACGGGGCGGAGCGCGACAAGCTCGAGCGCCTGCTCGCCTACGGTCCGGCGGCCACACCGTCGTCGCTGAACGGGCGGCAGGTGATCGTGGTGCCGCGTTTCGGCACCCGCTCGCCGTGGTCGAGCAAGGCGACCGACATCGCGCACACCTGCGGCCTCGAGGCCGTCGAGCGGCTCGAGCGCGGCCGGGTCTACGCGCTGGACGACGGCACCCCCGACGGTCCCGAACCCGCGGCCCTGGCCCCCCTGATGCCGCTGCTCCACGACCGCATGACCGAGTCGGTCTGCCTCGACGAGGCCGGGCTCGACGGGCTGTTCCACCACGAGGCGCCGCGACCGTTGGCGACGGTGGCGCTGCATGCCGAGGGGCGCGATGCGCTGGTGCGTGCCAACGCCGAGCTGGGCCTGGCGCTGTCCGAAGACGAGATCGACTACCTGTGCGATAACTTCGCGCGCCTCGGTCGCGATCCGACCGACGTCGAGCTGATGATGTTCGCGCAGGCCAATTCCGAGCACTGCCGGCACAAGATCTTCAATGCCGACTGGAGTGTCGACGGGGAGCCCGGCGAGCGCTCGCTGTTCGCGATGATCCGCAACACCCACGCGACCAGTCCGGAGGGCGTGCTGTCGGCCTACAGCGACAACGCCGCGGTGATCGCCGGTCCCGAAGCGACGCGCTTCTTCCCCGATCCGGAAGACGGCGTCTACCGCACCGTCGCCGAGTCCGTGCACATCCTGATGAAGGTCGAGACCCACAACCACCCGACCGCGATCTCGCCGTTTCCCGGTGCCGCGACCGGGTCGGGCGGCGAGATCCGCGACGAGGGGGCGACCGGGCGTGGCGGTAAGCCGAAGGCGGGACTGACCGGGTTCTCGGTCTCGAACCTGCGCCTGCCGGGCTACGAGCGGGCGTGGGAGGTCGACCACGGCCGTCCGGAGCGCATCGCGCCGGCGCTGGAGATCATGCGCGACGGGCCGATCGGTGGCGCGGCGTTCAACAACGAGTTCGGCCGCCCCAACCTGGCCGGCTACTTCCGCACCCTGGAGCTGGCCACCGCTGACGGCGCGCGGCGCGGCTACCACAAGCCGATCATGATTGCCGGCGGCTACGGCATGGTGCGCCCAGGCCACGTCGACAAGGGCACGCTGCCCGACGGCGCGCTGATCGTGGTGCTCGGCGGCCCGGCGATGCTGATCGGTCTCGGCGGCGGTGCGGCGTCGTCGCTGGCCAGCGGCGCCAGCGACGCCGAGCTCGACTTCGCCTCGGTGCAGCGCGGCAACCCGGAGATGCAGCGCCGCTGCCAGGAGGTGATCGACCGCTGCTGGGCGCTCGGCGACGCCAACCCGGTCGTGTCGATCCACGACGTAGGAGCCGGTGGCCTCTCCAACGCGCTGCCTGAGCTGGTCAACGACAGCGGACGCGGCGGATGCTTCGACCTGCGCGCCATCCCGACCGACGAGCCGGGCCTGTCGCCGAAGGAGCTCTGGTGCAACGAGGCGCAGGAGCGCTACGTGCTCGGCATCGCACCCGGGGACCTCGAGCGCTTCTCCGCGCTCTGCGAACGCGAGCGCTGCCCCTACGCCGTGGTCGGCACCGCGACCGCCGAGCAGCTGCTCGCGGTGACCGACGCCGAGCTCGGCGCCGACCCGGTCGCGATGCCACTCGAGGTGCTGCTCGGCAAGCCGCCGAAGATGCAGCGCGACGTGG
>JAACFL010000273.1 GCA_009937385.1 Gammaproteobacteria bacterium
GAGCACCACGTGGTCGCGGTCGACGACGAAGGCGGCGGCAAGGCGGCGCGGTTGCTGTGGACGCTCGACGTGGTCGGCCACCCCTCCTGGTCGATGCTCAACGGCGGCATGCACGCCTGGGTCAACGAGCACCACCCGGTCGAAGGCCACCCGGTGCAGCCGACCCCGGTCGACTGCCCGGTCAGCTACGGCGACGAACCGATCGCGACGCTGGACTGGATCCGTGACCACCTCGACGACGACGACGTCCGCATCCTCGACGCGCGCACCACCGAGGAGCACCACGGCTGGAAGTCCTTCGCCGCCCGTCCCGGGCACATCCCCGGTGCGGCCAACCTCGACTGGATGCTGACCATGGACCGGACGCGCAACCTGCGCCTCCTGCCCGAGGTGGAGCTGCGCGCACTGCTCGAGGAGCGTGGCCTGACGCCAGACAAGCAGATCGTCTGCCACTGCCAGACCCACCACCGCTCGTCGCACAGCTACGTGATGCTGCGCAGCCTCGGCTACCCGCGCGTCAAGGGCTACCCGGGCTCCTGGGCCGAGTGGGGCAACGACCCCGACGTGCCGATCGAGGCCTCCTGAGCCTGCCGCCGACCGCCAGCGCGTCGCACGACCCACTGCGCGGCGCCCTGTTCGTCACCGCCGCGGCGGTGATGTTCGCCGGCGTCGGGGCGATCGTGAAAGCCACCTCCGCGAGCCTGCCCGGCGAGGTGCTGGTCTTCTTCCGCAACCTCGTCGGCGCACTGCTGCTGTTGCCGCTGCTGCGCCTCGGCGGCGTATCGCTGCACACGCCGGTGTTCCACCTGCACCTGCTGCGCGCACTGTTCGGCGTCGCTGCGCTCTACGGCTACTTCTACGTGCTCGCGCGCATCCCGCTCGGCGAGGCGGTGCTGCTGACCTTTTCCGCACCGCTGTTCATCCCGTTCCTCGCGCGCCTCGCGCTCGGCGAGGCGTTCGGCGCACGCGCGATCGGGGCGGCCGTGATCGGCTTTGCCGGGCTGTTGCTGATCCTCAAGCCGGGCACCGGGCTGTTCCGCCCGGAGGTGCTGGTCGGGATCCTGTCTGGCACCTGCGCCGCGGCGGCAATGGTCTGCGTACGCCAGCTCGGCCGTCGCCGAGAGCCGGCGACGCGCGTGGTGTTCTACTTCGCGGTGCTGGCGAGCCTGGTCTCCGCGCTGCCACTGGCCTGGGCCTGGCAGACCCCGGCGTCCGCCACCTGGCCGGCGCTGCTCGCGATTGGGGTGCTCGCGTCCGCCGGGCAGTACCTGTTGACCCGCGGCTACGCCTGCGCCCCGGCCGGCCAGGTCGGGCCGTTCACCTACTTCTCGGTGCTCTTTTCAACGCTGCTTGGATGGTGGCTGTGGAGCGAGCTGCCGGATGCGCTGTCGGGAGTCGGCGCGCTGCTGGTGATCGCGGCCGGCGTGATCGCGCTACGCGGGCGCAGCACGCGAGCGCAGACCCTATAATCGTCGCCTGAGACCGCTGCGAGACGCGCATGGACCCGACACCCGCCCATACCCGAGCCGCCGAGGACGTCGCCGGCCTGACCGACCGGTTGCGTACCCTGCCCCAGTACCTGCTGCCGACCCATGCGCTGTCGCGCGTGGTGCATCGTGCGACGCGCAGCCGGGTCGGCTGGTGGAAGGACCTGCTGATCGACCTGTTCTGCGGCGGTTTCGACGTCGATCTCGACGAGGCCGAGGAGAGCAACAAGCGGGCGTACGAGACCTTCAACGCCTTCTTCACCCGCGCACTGAAGCCCGACGCACGGCCGCTCGACGACGACCCGACGACCCTGTTGCAGCCGGTCGACGGCGCGGTCTGCTACTGCGGCCCGCTCGACGAGGCGCCGCTGGTCGCCAAGGGGCACCGCTTCGACGCGACCGCGCTGCTCGGCGGTTCGACGCGCCGCGCCACGCCGTTCGCCGGCGGCAGCGTGGCCAACCTCTACCTGTCGCCCCGCGACTACCACCGCGTGCACATGCCACTCGACGGCCGACTGGTCGAGCTGGTGCACGTGCCCGGACGACTGTTTGCGGTCAATCCCCCCGCGGTGCGCACCATACCCGGGTTGTTCGCGCGCAACGAGCGCGTGGTGCTGCTGTTCGATACCGCGGTCGGACGGGTGGCGGTGGTGCTGGTCGGCGCGCTGTTCGTCGGCAGCATCGAGACCCCTTGGGCCGGTGAGATCACCCCACCCCACCGGACCGAGATCACGCTGACCCGCTACGGAAAAAGTGGCCCGTCGTTCAAGCGTGGTGACGAGATCGGCCGCTTCAACATGGGTTCGACGGTGATCGTGCTGCTGCCACCCGGCGCCGCGACGCTGCGCGACGACCTCACGCCCGGGCAGGCCGTGCGCCTTGGCCAGCCGCTAGGAACCCTGTTGCCGCAGGACTGACCTCTAGCCGGCGCGCTTGCGTCGCACCGGCTTGCCCGACGTCCCGGGCTGGTGTGCGGCGATCTGCTCACCGAGCAGCCTGAACTCCTCGCCGCGCGCACTCCCCTTGCGCCAGACCAGGCCGATCTCCCGGTAGGCGTCCGCGGCCAGCGGGTAGGTGCGCACGTGGGTATCGCGCAGCAACGCCGAGCCCTCGGCCATCGCCGGCAGGAAGGTGATGCCGAGATCGGCCTCGACCATCTGCACCAGGGTCAGCAGACTGCTCGCGGCGAAGCGGCTCACCTTCTCGTGGCGGCGGATGCGGCAGGCATCGAGCGCATGATCACGCAGGCAGTGGCCGTCCTCGAGCAGCAGCACGCTCTCCTGCTGCAGGCGGTTGAAGCGGTAGTGCTCCGG
>JAACFL010000067.1 GCA_009937385.1 Gammaproteobacteria bacterium
GACGTGCTGCGCAAGGCCGCGCAGTCCAGCCCCGAACTGGCGGCCGCCATGGAGACCTGGAAAGAGATCAAGTTCGAGTTCGACACCGTCGACAAGCTCGATGTGGCGCACAAGTAAGCCGTCCAGGGAACACCGGAATCTACCGAGGAAAAAATCATGAGTGACATGCAGGATTACAGCTCGCGCCTGTCGGACCCCAACAGCCGCAAGTTCGAGACCTTCTCCTACCTCCCGGCGCTGGATGCCGAAGCCATGCGCGCCCAGGTGGAATACATCGTCAGCAAGGGATGGAACCCGGCGGTCGAGCATACCGAACCGGAAAACGCCACCGATTCCTACTGGTACATGTGGAAGCTGCCGATGTTCGGCGAGACCGACGTCGACCGGATACTCAGCGAGGCCGAGGCGTGCCACAAGGCGAACCCGAACAACCACGTTCGCCTGGTCGGCTACGACAACTTCGCCCAGTCCCAGGGCACGGCGATGGTCATCTACCGCGGCCCGATCAAGGTCTGAACCGGCAGGGCAGCCCGGACCGTCCAAAGCCCCTGCCCGCTGCGACGGCCAGGGGCTTTTTTTATCGACTTAGCGAATGCCAGGAGCGGGATTCATGAGCATCGACCAGTACAAGATCAGCAACGAGCCGTACTACCAGCCGGTAAGCAACGAGATCGACCTCTACGAGGCCGCGTACCAGGCGCGCATGCCGATGATGCTCAAGGGACCGACCGGGTGTGGCAAGTCGCGCTTCGTCGAGTACATGGCCTGGAAGCTGGGCCGGCCGCTGATCACCGTCGCCTGCAACGAGGACATGACCGCCTCCGACCTGGTCGGGCGCTTCCTGCTCGACGTCGACGGCACCAAGTGGCAGGACGGGCCGTTGACCAGGGCGGCGCGTATCGGTGCGATCTGCTACCTCGACGAGGTGGTCGAGGCGCGCCAGGACACCACGGTGGTGATCCACCCACTGACCGACCACCGGCGCCAGCTGCCACTCGACAAGAAGGGCGAGATGGTCGAGGCGCACGCCGACTTCCAGCTGGTGATCTCCTACAACCCCGGCTACCAGAGCCTGATGAAGGATCTCAAGCAGTCGACCAAGCAGCGCTTCGGTGCGCTCGACTTCGATTACCCCGAGGAGCAGACCGAGACCGAGATCGTAGCGCGCGAGAGCGGCGTCGACCCCGAGACCGCGGGCAAGCTGGTGCAGATCGCGCACCGCGCGCGCAACCTCAAGGGCCACGGCCTCGACGAGGGCATCTCGACGCGCCTGCTGGTCTATGCCGGCCAGCTGATCAGCAAGGGCATCGAGCCGGTGGCGGCCTGCACCATGACCATGGTGGTTCCACTGACCGACGACCCGGACATGCGCGACACGCTGAACGCGGCGGTCCACACCTTCTTCGGCTAGGCGTCCCGGCACGGGAAGCACGATGACCTTCGATCTCGACGATTACCGGGAGGCGATGCAGGACGCCGGCCCGGCCGTGCTCGATACGCTCGACAGCGTGTTCCAGGAGGCCTCGCGGGTGATGTCGCCGGCCGGTCTGCACGACTACCTGGAGGGGGCCAAGGGACTGACCAAGCTCGGTCGCGGCAACGACATCGTCATCTCCTATCTCGAGGAGATGCCGTCGGTGGCCAAGGAGTGTGGCGAGGACATCATCCGCGACGTCATCGAGGCGGCCATGAAGCTCTCGTCGATGACCTCGGGCGAGGTCATCGCGCTGCTCTTCAGCACCATGCCCACGGCGGCCAGACGCCTCGGTGACCCGGAGCTGCTGCGTGGCTACCTCGCCTTCGTGCACCAGCTCTCGGCCAAGGCCTCGCGTGGCCTGCGCCCGATGCTCAACCACATGGAGGAGCTGCTCACCAAGCTGACGCTGAGCGGCCTCAAGCGCTGGGCGTTCTTCGGGGCCGAGGCCTACCGCCGCGACTTCGAGAACCTGCAGGCCTACTTCAACCTCGAGACCAACGACAGCCGGGCCATGCTGCAGAAGCAGCGGCGCGGTACGCTGTTCATCGACACCCAGCGCAAGCTCAACTTCTACCTGCGTGCGCTGTGGGGCCGCGACTTCTTCCTGCGCCCCACCGCCACCGACTACGAAGGCTTCAAGCCCTACATCGAGCACCGGGTGCTGCACCTGCCAGACGCGGTGGATCCGCTGGGCGAGATCCGGGGGCTGGAGATCTACCGCGCCACTGCCGCGCACATGGCCGCGCACATCAGCTACACGCGGCAGGCCATCTCCGCCGAGCAGCTGAGCCAGGCGCAGATGTTCTTCATTGGCCTGCTGGAGGACGCGCGCGTGGAATACAACGCGGTGCAGGCGTTCCCCGGCCTCAAGAAGCTGTGGCGCTCGCTGTTGGAGACGGAATCCGCGGGTGCGGTCGAGCACGCCACGGTGGAGAAGCTCGAGCACCTCGCGCTGATGCTGCTCGATGCCGGCGTGAGCAGCGGCGACCCGGAACTCGACGCTTTCGCCACACGCTTCCATGCCGAGATCGAGGCGCACAGGGAAGACGAGAACTTCTCGTGGCACATGGGTGTCGAGCTGTTCAACCTGTTCACGGCGCGACGCGAGGTGCCCAGCCTGCGCATCCTGCAGAGCATTCGCATTCCCTACCGCGACGACAACCGCTACGCCTGGGAATTCGAGGAGTTCGACTGGCGCGACGATGCCGAGTACGTGCCGGCCAGCCAGCGCCAGGTGCGGCGCCAGGTGAGCATCATCGAGATGGCGAACGAGGTCGACTGTGAGTTCGCCGGCGACGACGCCCAGGAGATCTGGACCTGTCCGACCGAGGTCTTCCCGTACGAGGACGAGGGGGTCAGCTACAACGAGATGTGGGGCAAGGAGCCGGTCTCCGATCCGTTCCACTACCAGGAATGGGACTACCAGGTGCAGCTGCATCGGCCCGACTGGGCCACGGTCTACGAGCGTCGCCAGCCACGCGGCAACCCGGAGGACGTCGATGCCATCCTGCTCGAGCACAAGCCGATCACGCAGCGTATCCGCCAGATCATCGACCTGCTGACCCCGGCCGGCGTGCAGCGGGTGCGCAACATGGAGGACGGCGACGAGATCGACCTCAACGCCGCGGTAGACGCCATGATTGCGGTCCGCATGGGCGAACAGCCGAGCCCGCGCATCACCATGCGCAACGTCATCAAGCGGCGTGACCTGGCCGTGGTCGTGCTGCTCGATCTTTCGGAATCGACCAACGACACGGTGGCGGGAGCGGACCGTACGGTGCTCGACCTGACCCGCGAGGCGGCGGCGCTGGTGGCGACCGCGATCGACGGCATCGGCGACCCGTTCGCGATCCACGGCTTCGCATCGGACGGCCGCCACGACGTGCACTATTACCGCTTCAAGGACTTCGCCCAGCCGTTCGACGAGGACGCCAAGTCGCGCCTCGCCGGCATGCGCGGTGGACTCTCGACGCGCATGGGCGCGGCGATGCGCCATGCCGGACACCACCTGCTGCGCCAGCCCGAGCAGCGCAAGCTGCTGCTGCTGGTGACCGACGGCGAGCCGGCCGACATCGACGAGCGCGACCCGCAGCACCTGCGCCACGACACCCGCAAGGCGGTCGAGGAGCTGCACACCCGGGGCGTGCTGACCTACTGCCTGACCCTCGATCCGGACGCCGACAGCTACGTCAAGCGCATTTTCGGCGAGAGCCACTACACCGTCGTTGACCACGTGCAGCGGCTGCCGGAACGCCTGCCGACTCTCTTCGCCAGCCTTACGCGCTAGGATGCGCCCATGAACCGCGAAGCAAAGAACTACGCCGGACTCGACGCAGACGAGTTCGGTGGCATGACCCCGACCGGCAAGGTCATCCGCGAGGCCTGGATCTTCGGCCTGTTGCCGGAAGGAGAGGGGTGTGCCGGCTGGACGCCCGGCCAGGTCGAGGCGCTCTGGGTGCGCGTCAGCGCCGAGTGGGAGAAGTACGGTTTCAGCGTCGCCGCGCTGCCGGACGACCTGCGTGAGCGTTTCATGCGCATCCAGGCCGAGGGCCTGGAGCGCGCGCGTGCCGCCGGCTGGGACCCGGAGGGTGAGCTCGGGGCCGATTAAGAGCCCATGAAGGAATCACGCCACCTACTGCGACGCCCCCTGAACGTCCCTTGCGGCGTTGCGGGGACCCCCGAAATCGCTTGCGTAGCGATGCTACGCGCGCTCTTTCGTGCACCCCCGCGCCTTGCCAGGGAAGCCCAGGGGCCGTCTCGCGACGGTGGGCGACCCCTTCACGGGCTCTGAGCGTGGCACCCTACACCCGACACGAAGAGGTCCCGGTCTTCGAGCACCGACCGGGCGGCCTCGACGCCAATCGCTTCAATCGTGTCTGTCTAGCGCTGAAACGTGCCGGGGGCGCCCTGCGCTTCGAGCTGCCGACGTTGCGCCACCTCGACCTGATCCTTCAGGAGGACGCCTGGATCGTCGTCGACCGCGACCTCAACGACGTGCCGCTGGTTGCCTGGACCGCATTCGAGGTGGACGCCGAGCAGCCCAGGCCGGGCTGCTGCTCAACAGGGTGCTCGACGACCTCGCGGGCTTGCTCGACCAGCGGTTGGCCGACGAGGACCCGGAGCGCGGTCGGGTGCTGCGTTTCCCGGAGGGTCACGAATGACCTGCAGGGCACTGTGACTATAAGAAATTTCTGATAGCATCGGCTGGCCATATAAGACGCAGGACAGGGGGAGCGCCGGATGAATGTCACGTTGCGCCAACTCAAGGTGTTCGAGGCCGTGGCCCGTCACTTGAGCTTCACCCGTGCCGCCGAAGAGCTGTTCCTGACCCAGCCGGCGGTGTCGATGCAGGTCAAACAGCTCGAGCAGCACATCGAACTGCCAATGTTCGAGCAGGTCGGCAAGAAGGTCAGCCTGACCGAGGCCGGTCGCGAGATGCAGTTCTACAGCCGCGCGATCATGCAGCTGCTCGACGAGGCCGACGACGTGCTCGACGGCTTGCGCGGCGGCGAGCGCGGACACCTGAACCTGGCCGTGCCGAGCACCGCCAACCAGATGACCATGCACCTTCTGGCGGCCTTCCGCCAGCGCAACCCGGCGTTTACCTTCAGCATCGACATCACCAACCGCGAGGGGTTGCTGCGTCGCCTGGAACTCAACGAGTGCGACCTGGTGATCATGGGCAAGCCGCCGGAGGATGCCGCGCTCGAGGCGGTCGTGTTCATGGACAATCCGCTGGTGGTGATCGCGGCGCCGGACCACCCGCTCGCGTCGCGCAAGCGCATCGATCCCTCCAGCCTGAAGCAGGAGACCTTCGTGATCCGCGAGCCGGGTTCGGGCACGCGCATCGCCATGGAGCGCTTCTTCGCCGAGCACGGCTGGCGCCCCGGCCAGGGCAGCGGCATGGAGATGACCAGCAACGAGGCGATCAAGCAGGCGGTCGAGGCCGGCCTCGGTCTCGGCATCGTCTCGCGCCATACCCTCGATGTGGAGCTTGCCGCAGGGCGCCTGGCGGTGCTCGACGTCAAGTCGTTCCCGATCCCGCGCCACTGGTACATCGTCCAGCGTCAGGGCAAGCGCCTGTCGGCCGTCGCCGCGCGCTTCCGCGAGTTCGTGATCGGCGAGGCGGGGCAGGTGTGGCAGATCCCCGGGGGGAGTTGAACCACAGCCTCGCGTGACCTCTGGCGGGCCGGAAACGGTGCACCCATGGGGTTGATTTCTCCCGTATAATGAGCGGCTTGTTCGCACCCTGGACCCGCCCTTGAGCCTCGCCGAGGACGTCACCACCGCGCCGCAGCAGACCGCGCCCAGCGCACCGCACCTGCCCGCACGACTCGAAGTCGAGGGGCTGGAGGTGCAGCGTGGCGATCGGCGGCTGTTCAGCGATCTCGACTTCATGGTCGCCTCCGGCGAGCTGCTGCACGTGCGCGGCCCGAACGGCAGCGGCAAGACGACGCTGCTGCGCGCGCTGTGTGGGCTGCTGCTGCCACAGGCGGGCGAGATCCGCTGGAACGGCGAGGTGACCCGCCGCCTCGGCGAGGAGTTCACCCGCGACGTGATCTACCTCGGCCACCTCAATGGCATCAAGCACGACCTGACCGGCGCGGAGAACCTGCGTGTCGCCGCGATTCTCGACGGCGACGCGGTCGACGACGCCGCGATCTGGGATGCGTTGAGCCGCATCGGCCTGGGCGGCTTCGAGGACCTGCCGACCTCGGTGCTGTCGCAGGGCCAGAAGAAGCGCGTCGCGCTGGCGCGCCTGCTGCTGACCGGGGCGCGGCTGTGGATCCTCGACGAGCCGTTCGTGGCCCTCGACGTCAAGGCGGTCGCGCTGCTGGAGTCGTTGATCGTCGCCCAGGTGGCGCGTGGCGGCATGGTGATCATGACCACCCACCAGGAGGTGGCGCTGACCTCCGGCACCATCCGCACCCTGGACCTCGGCCTGGCCGGCCAGCCACAACGGGGCTGAGCGATGTTCCGCACCTTCCTGGTCATCCTGCGCCGCGACATCACGCTCGCGATGCGTCGGCGCACCGACGTGCTGACCACGCTGTTTTTCTTCGTCATCGTCGCGAGCCTGTTCCCGCTCGGCGTCGGTTCGGAGAAGGAGATGCTGCGCTTCCTAGGACCCGGCGTGGTTTGGGTCGCGGCGCTGCTGGCCTCGATGCTGGCGCTAGAGCGGCTGTTCGCTAGCGACCATGCCGACGGCACGCTGGAGCAGATGATGCTGACGCCGCAGCCGCTGTCGGTACTGGTGCTCGGCAAGATCTGCGCGCACTGGCTGCTGACCGGCCTGCCGCTGGTGCTGGTCGCGCCGCTGATCGGGCTGCAGTACCACCTCGATGGCATGCCCCTGGTGGTGATGATGCTCGCGTTGCTGATCGGCACCCCGGTGCTGAGCCTGATCGGCGCGATCGGTGCGGCATTGACCCTCGGCCTGCGCGGTGGAGGTATACTTCTTTCCCTGCTGGTGCTGCCCCTGTACATCCCGGTGCTGGTCTACGGTTCGGGCGCGGTGGCGGTCAGCACCATCGACCTGGCCGACGTGCAGCCGTTCATGGCGTTGCTGGGAGCATTCCTGGTCCTGGCCCTGGCCTTCTCCCCGCTGGCGACGGCGGCAGCGCTGCGGATCTCCGTCGAATGATCAACGCGATGGGTATGCGATGAAACGCCACTGGTTCCATTTCTCCGCGCCGAGCACGTTCTACAGCCTCGCCGGCCGCATGACGCCCTGGTTTCTGGCGCTGGCAGTGATCACGGGTCTGATTTCCCTCTACTGGGGCTTCTTCGAGACCCCCGATCGGCTCGGCGGCAGCAACCCGCAGAAGGAGTACTACCGCATCATCTTCGTGCACGTCGGTTCGGCGTGGATGTCGATGTGGCTCTACGTCGTGGTCGCCGGCTGGTCGGCGCTCGGCCTGGTGTTCAACACCCGGCTCTCCTACATGATGGCGGTCTCGGTGGCGCCGACCGGCGCGATCTTCACCTTCCTGGCGTTGTTCACCGGCGCATTCTGGGGCAAGCCGAGCTGGGGCACCTGGTGGGACTGGGACCCGCGCCTGACCTCCGAGCTGGTGCTGTTCTTCCTCTACGTCGGTTACCTGGCGCTGCACTCGGCGATCGACGACGCACGTCGCGCCGACCGTGCCGCGGCGCTGCTGGCGATCGTCGGACTGGTGATGGTCCCGGTCATCTTCTGGTCGATCAACTGCCCCGATCCGAACCAGTGCGCGGCGCTGCACCAGCGCTCGTCGATGTCGGACATCGACGGCAACATCCTGTTCGGCATGCTCGGACTGACCTTTGCGTTCTGGATGTACTCCTTCGCGACCTCGTTCATGCGCGTGCGCAGCATCATCCTCGAACGCGAGGCCGACACCACCTGGGTCGCAGAGCAGCTGCAGAAGGAGGGGGTGCGATGATGGAGTTCCTCGCCCAGGGTGGCTTCGCCTTCTATGTCTGGAGCTGTTACGGCATGGCCGTGCTGCTGATCGCCGCCGAATTCATCGCCCTGCGCAAGCGGCGGCGAACCATTCTCGCCCGGCTCGGTCGATTAAACCGTATGCGTGACGCCGAGGAGCAAGCATGAAGGCCCGACACAAGCGGCTCGTTTTCGTGACCATCGCCATCGCCGGTGTGGCGGTGGCCGCTGCGCTGGCGCTGAGCGCGCTGCAGAGCAACATCGCCTACTTCTTCAGCCCGACCCAGGTGCTGAACGGCGAGGCGCCCAAGGACAAGGTGTTCCGTCTCGGCGGCATGGTTGCCGACGGCAGCGTACAGAGGAAATCAGGCGACCTGACGATGACCTTCGTGGTGACCGACACCGCAAAGAAGGTCACGGTCAGCTACACCGGCATCCTCCCCGACCTGTTCGGCGAGGGGCAGGGGGTGGTCACGCGCGGCAAGCTGGGTGGTGACGGCGTCTTCTACGCCGAGGAGGTGCTGGCCAAGCACGACGAGTCCTACATGCCACCCGAGGTGCAGGACGCCGTCGACAAGGCGCAGAAGATGGGTGTGGCCAAGAAAGACGCAGGCCAGCCGCAGTCCTCCGTGAACTACTGAGCCCGGTCCCTACAGGAGCCCTCAAATGGTCCCCGAACTCGGCCACTTCGCCCTCATCATCGCGCTGTGCGTCGCCATCATCATGGCCGCGGTGCCCCTTGCCGGCACCGTCTGGCGCGTGCCGGGCTGGGTCGCGCTGGCACGCCCTGCGGCCGGTGCGCAGTTCCTGTTCCTTGCGCTCGCCTTCGCCGCGCTGGCCTGGAGCTTCGTGGAAAACGACTTCTCGGTCGCCTACGTGGCGCAGAACTCCAACTCGGCATTGCCGCTGCAGTACCGCATCTCGGCGGTCTGGGGCGGCCACGAGGGCTCGCTGCTGCTCTGGGGGCTGATTCTCGGAACCTGGACTTTCGCCGTGGCCCTGTTCAGTCGCGGCCTGCCCGATCCGATGGTGGCGCGGGTGATCTCGGTGATGGGCATGGTCAGCATCGGTTTCCTGCTGTTCATGCTCCTGACCTCCAATCCGTTCGATCGTCTGGTGCCGCCGGCGCCCGATGGCCGTGACCTCAATCCGCTGCTGCAGGATCCGGGTCTGATCTTCCACCCGCCGATGCTCTACATGGGCTACGTCGGTTTCTCGGTCGCGTTTGCGTTCGCCATCGCCGCGCTGATCGAGGGACGGCTCGACGCGACCTGGGCACGCTGGTCGCGGCCGTGGACCATCGTCGCCTGGGTCTTCATGACCTTCGGCATCGCGCTCGGTTCGTGGTGGGCCTACTACGAGCTCGGCTGGGGCGGCTGGTGGTTCTGGGACCCGGTGGAGAACGCCTCGTTCATGCCCTGGCTGGTCGGCACCGCGCTGATCCACTCGCTGGCGGTCTCCGAGAAGCGCAACACCTTCAAGAACTGGACGGTGCTGCTGGCGATCTTCGCCTTCTCGCTGAGCCTGCTCGGAACCTTCCTGGTGCGCTCGGGCGTGCTGACCTCGGTGCACGCCTTCGCCAGCGACCCGGCACGCGGCGTCTTCATCCTCGCCTTCCTGCTGCTGGTGATCGGCGGCTCGCTGACGCTCTTCGCCTGGCGCGCGCCTGGCGTCAGGAGCACGGGCCACTTCCAGCTCTTCTCGCGCGAGACGGTGATGCTGTCGGGCAACGTGCTGCTGGTCGTCGCGATGGGCGCGGTGTTGCTCGGCACGCTCTACCCGCTGGCGCTCGATGCGTTCGATCTGGGCAAGATCTCGGTCGGGCCACCCTACTTCAACGCGGTGTTCGTGCCGCTGATGGCGCCGCTGCTGTTCATCATGGGCTTCGGCCCGCAGCTGCGCTGGAAGCAGGACGACGTCAACACCCAGGTGCGCCGCTTCCGCTACGTGCTGGCGGTCAGCGTCGTCGCCGGGATCCTGATCCCGCTGGTCGCCTACGGCTCGGTCACGCCCGGGGTAGGCCTGGGCATCGCGCTCGCCTGCTGGGTGGTCGGTGGCATCGCCGTCGACCTCGGGCGCCGGGTGCGCAGTGCGCGTGGCCTGCGCGGCGTCTCCAACAGCTACTGGGGCATGACCACCGCGCACACCGGCCTGGCGGTCGTGACGGTCGGCATCGTGCTGACCAGCGCCTACAGCACCGAGCGCGACGTGCGTATGGCCCCGGGCGACAGCCTCGAGCTGGCCGGCTACACCTTCACCTTCGACAGCGTCGACGAGGTGCAGGGACCCAACTACGCTTCCAACTTCGGCCACTTCACGGTCTCCTCCGCTGACGGTGACGTGATCGCGAAGCTCAATCCCGAGAAGCGCATCTACCGCGTGCAGACCATGCCGATGACCGAGGCGGGCATCGACGGCGGCCTGTTCCGTGACCTCTTCGTCGCCATGGGCGAGCCGCTGGGTGACGGTGCCTGGGCGGTGCGCATCTACCACAAGCCATTCATCTTCTGGCTCTGGCTGGGCGCGACCCTGATGGGGCTCGGAGGCATCCTCGCGGCGTCCGACCGCCGTTACCGGCTCGCCGTCAAGAAGGCCGAGGTGCCGCTGCCCGGTGCGGCCACGGCGGCGGGGAGCTGAGCTGGTGAAGGCACGTTTCCTGATCCCGCTCGGGATCTTCCTCGCCATGGCCGGGCTCTTCTGGTTCGTCCTCAACCAGATGAACAGCGGCGAGTACAACCCGCGCGAGCTGCCCTCGGCGCTGATAGACAAGCCGGCCCCGGTGTTCGAACTGCCGAGCCTGCACAAGCCTGATCAGAGCATCGGTACGCCCAACTTCATCGGCCAGGTGTCGCTGTTCAACGTCTGGGCCAGCTGGTGTGTCTCGTGCCGTGTCGAGCACCCGTTCTTCATGGAACTCGCCCAGCGCAAAGAGATCCCGATCTACGGCCTGAACTACAAGGACGAACGCGCCGACGCGCTGCGCTGGCTCACCCAGCTCGGCGACCCTTACGTCGCCAGCGCCTTCGATTACGAGGGCCGGGTCGGCATCGACTGGGGTGTCTACGGCGTACCGGAGACCTTCGTCGTCGACAAGCAGGGCAAGATCCGCATGCGCTACCCCGGCCCGGTGACCGCCGAGGTCTGGCAGCGCAAGTTCGTACCACTGATCGCACAACTACGGAGTGAACAGGGATGATGCGCCGCTTGCTGCCGGGCCTGTTGATGGCCTTGCTGCTCGGGGCCGCCGGTGTCGGCACGGCGGCCATAGAGAGCTTCAGTTTCGACTCGTCCGAGCAGGAGGCGCGGTTCAAGACGCTGTCCGGGCAGCTGCGCTGCCTGGTGTGCCAGAACCAGTCGATCGGCGACTCCAATGCCGAGCTTGCACAGGACCTGCGACGCGAGGTCTACGAGATGATCAAGGCGGGTCAGGACGACGAGCAGATCGTGACCTTCCTGGTCGATCGCTACGGTGACTTCGTGCTCTACAAGCCCCCGGTCACCACCACCACTGCGCTGCTCTGGGCCGGTCCGTTCCTGCTGATCGTGATCGGCCTGGTGTTCCTGATCCGCTTCATCCGCACGCGGGTGGCCGCGACCGCCACGGACGAGGCGCTGAGCGACGAGGAGCAGACCCGGCTCGACGCGCTGCTCGACCCGTCGGCTAAAGAGCCACGCCCATGACCATTCTCTTCTGGCTGCTGGCCGCGGCGATGCTGCTCGTGGCCCTCGCCCTGCTGCTGCCGGCGCTCACCGGCGGTGGCCGTGAAGGCGGTGTCGAGCGCGACAAGCTCAATATCGCCGTGTTCCATGACCAGCTCGCCGAGCTGGAGGCAGAGCGCGCCGAGGGTACGCTCAGCGACACCCAGTACCAGGCGGCCCGGCGTGAACTGCAGCGCGAGCTGCTCGACGAGGTCGACGAGGGTGGGGGGGAGCAGGCAACCCGGGTGCGTGGACGACTCCTGGCACCGGCGGTCGCACTGCTGGTGCCGCTGCTGACCGTCGGCCTCTACCTGCAACTCGGCGAGTCGCACCTGCTGACCGACGAGGGCCAGGCCGAGCTCGCCCAGGCGGAGCAGGCCGCGCACGACATGGCCAACGTCGACCAGATGGTCCAGCAGCTGGCCGACCGCCTGCAGCAGGACCCGAACGACCTCGAGGGGTGGCAGATGCTCGGCCGCTCCTTGCTCGCCACGCAACGTTACGCCGATGCTGCGCAGGCATTCGCCCAGGCAGTGCGTATCGCCGGCGAGCAGCCCGACCTGCTCGCCGACTACGCCGAGGCGCTGGCGATGGCCAGCGACGGGCAGCTGCTCGGCGACCCGCTGGAGCTGGTCGGCCGGGTGCTGGCGATGCAGCCGATGCACGAGAAGGGACTCTGGCTGGCCGGCATCGCCGCGTTCCAGCGCGGTGACTTCGCAGCCGCGCTCGATTACTGGCAGCGCCTCGGCAGCGTGATCACCGAGGAACATCCGAACCGGCGTCTGCTCGCGGACTACATGGCCCAGGCGCGCAACGCGCTCGGCGGTGGTGCGGTGGCCGCGGCCGGGGACGGCATGCCCGCGGCGGTCAGTGCGGCCATCGAGGTCACCGTCGACCTCGACCCGGCGCTGGCCGGGCGTCTCGCCGACGGCGACACGCTGTTCGTCTTCGCCCGCGCCGCGCAGGGGCCGCGTATGCCCTTGGCGATCGTGCGTCAGTCGGCAGGCCAGTTCCCGATCACGGTGACCCTGGACGACAGCCAGGCGATGATGCCGAGCCTGAAACTGTCGAACTTCAGCGAAATCAGCGTCGGTGCCAGGGTCTCGCGCTCCGGCAACGCCACGCCACAGCCTGGCGACCTCGAGGGCCGCGTTGACGGCGTGCTGGTCGGTGCCGACGGCTCGGTACGCGTGACCATTTCCACCGAGGTCGGCGAGGGGCAGGCCGCGATTCCCCAGGATGCACCGCCAGCCGCGGCCGCGCCCGTTCCGGCGGCCTCGGCCGGCGCGGCGCTCGAGGTCGCGGTGGCTCTCGACCCGGCGCTCAGTGACCGGGTCGCGCCTGGCGACACGCTGTTCATCTTCGCGCGGGCCGCGCAGGGTCCGCGCATGCCGCTGGCGATCGTGCGCCGCCAGGCCGGCGAGTTGCCGCTGACCGTGACGCTCGATGACAGCCAGGCGATGGCGCCGAATTTCCGGCTTTCGGCCTTCCCCGAGGTCAACGTCGGCGCACGCATCTCGAAATCCGGGAACGCCACACCGCAACCCGGCGACCTTCAGGGTGACGTGGCGGGTGTCCGCCTCGGCGAGAGCCGGCGTGTCGAACTGACCATCTCCGAGGCACTCTGAACCCATCGTCATCGCGCCATGGGCGCCGAGACCTACCCGCTGCTGCGTGGCCTGCACATCACCTGTGTCGGCCTCAGTCTCGGGCTGTTTCTCCTGCGGGGCTGGTGGCAGTGGCGCGGCTCCCCGTTGCGGAGCTCGGCCTGGGCGCGCCTGGTGCCGCACGTCAACGACACGCTGCTGCTGCTGGCCGGTATCGGCCTGGCGCTGATGCTGCGCCAGTACCCGTTCGTCGCCCCGTGGCTGACCGCCAAGCTGGTCGGCCTGCTGCTGCACATCGGCCTCGGCATCGCCGCGCTCAGGAACTGGTTGCCAGGGCGCCTGGCCGGAATGGCCTGGTGCGGCTCGGTTGCTGCGTTCGGTTACGTGGTCGGGGTGGCGCTGACCCGTGATCCCTGGCTCGGTGCCGGCGGCTGAGCGGAACGGGGCCTCGGCCCCGAGCGCGAGGACGAGCAGCCCGGGCCTGATCCCTTTCGCGGGTGGTCGATCCAGACCTGGATCAAGTGATGCTCCATTCTGCCTGCCCAGCAGGGCTTGAGGTGGCAGCTCGACGGCGTTGCGGTGGCATGATGGTGCAGTCAGCCCATCGCGCTCGATGCGTGCGCTGACGCGACCTCATCGCCACAAACAACAATATCTGAACGACCGCCAGGCGTTTCGTCGGGGCGTTCGCTTCCGGGGTCTTGCCATGGAAATGCAGCTCATCGCCTGGATTGCCGCCGGGCTGGTCTTCACCTCCTTCTTCATGAAGACCATCGTGCCCCTGCGCGCCGTGGCCATCGTCAGCAATGTCGTCTTCATCGGCTACGGATTGATCGGTCTTCGCTATGGCATCTTCGACAAGGTGCTGCCGATCCTGGTGCTGCACACCGCCCTGCTTCCCCTCAACATCCAGCGCCTGCGCGAGGTGAAGCGCACGATCCGGGAGGTGCAGGCCGTGAGTCGAGCGCATGCCTCGCTCGATTTCCTGGTGCCCTACATGACCCACGAAACGATCCGCAAGGGCGAATGGCTGTTCAGGAAGGGCGACGGGGCGGACCGGCTCTACCTGCTCAGGCAGGGGCACATCAAGCTGGTCGAGCTCGGCAAGGTGGTGCCGCCGGGAGCCGTATTCGGAGAGGTTGGCGTCTTCTCCGAGAGCGAGGCACGGACCTCGTCGGCCTACTGCGAGGAGGACTGCGAGCTGTTCAGCCTCACCGGCGACAAGGCCGTCGAACTCTTCTACCAGGATCCGCGTTTCGGCTTCTATATCGTGCGCGCACTGGCACGTTATGTGGCGGAAGGCGCGGAGGGGTACGTGGCCATGGAGCCTGGGAGATAACCGCAACCGAAGCCGTCCGGCGCTCGCTTGGACGCCGAAGAATCCATGCGATTCAGCTTGGGTGGGGTGGTGCGGGGAATTGGAGCGGGTGAAGGGAATCGAACCCTCATTAGAAGCTTGGGAAGCTCCTGTTCTACCATTGAACTACACCCGCATTTAAATAAGAATCAATAACTTATAATTATTCTGCGATTTCATTCTAGCGTACGTTCCGATCCTTGTCACACGTGGTTCCAGATCGGTCTGGTCAGCGCCCCCGGTCCACGGTTTACCGAGGCCTGCAGCCGCGGTCGGTACAGCAGGGGAGCGGTCGAGTTGACGCAACTGGCGGGCATTCAGCACCCCTGATTTGGGCTTGATCAACTGTTGCCTTAATAAACCATTTCCATCCGAGGATCAGGCATATACTGGATTTCTGCATCTGTGTCTGAGCAGATGCATAGGAAGGGTTTCAGATCGATGATGGCTCCATGAAGCTTCCGGCGCCAACCTCTGTCCTGATCATGGCTGCTTGCATGTTCCCGGTCCATGCCTTGCACGCGAAGGGCGGTGACGATGCGGGCTGGACGTTTGGGACCGCTGGAGGCGACAAGTGCCGGCTGTCATCGCCCAAGGTCACCATGTTTGACGGTTACCAGGAAAACACCATCCAGCTGCACGTTACCCCGACCGGCCTCTACCTGCAGAGCAAGGCACCGATCGACGCCAGACAGGCCGACACAGGGCTCCAGGTCGAGGCCGATTCGCCTGAGGACCGTGCGCAGCTGCGCGCGGCCGAGGCCGACCTGAAGGAATTCGCCAGCTTCGCCTCGCTCGACATCGAGGCCCTGCAGGCGGAGATCGGGCTCGTCGAGGAGGAGCGCGATCGGGTGCGCAACCACAAGTGGTTCCAGGATTACACGCGCAACCCGATCAATGCGGCGCGGCTGGACAGCGAGTTGGCTGCGGCCGAGCGTAAGCTCGAGCCGCTCATGCAAAAGAGACGCGGT
>JAACFL010000068.1 GCA_009937385.1 Gammaproteobacteria bacterium
GGTCATGCGTCGCTCCTCACGCGGTGGCCACCAGGCGTCGCAATGCCGCGACCTGGCGCTGCAGTGCATCGACCAGCATCTCGATGTCGGTGGGGTCGTTGCCACGCCCGACACTGACCCTGATGGCGCCACGGGCCACGTCCGTGGGCACGCCCATCGCACTCAGCACGTGGCTCGGTTCGCCGGTGCCGGAGTGACACGCCGAGCCGCTGGAGACCGCCATCCCTTCGCGGTCGAGAGCGAGCAGCAGGGTCTCGCCGTCGATGCCGTCGATGGCGAACGACAGGGTGTTGGGCAGGCGTGGCGCATCCGCCGCGAACAGGGTGACGCCGTCCACGGCGAGAAGCTCATCACGCAGCTGTGCTGTCAGCGCCTGCGCGCCGTCGTGGCGCGCCTGGAGCTCCTCGGCGGCCAACGCCGCCGCGGCGCCGAAACCGACGATGCCAGCGAGGTTCTCCGTACCGCAACGCAGGCCACGTTCCTGGCCACCACCGCGCTGCAGTGGCACGAGATCGACGGCCGGGTCGATGACCAGTGCACCAACGCCCTGCGGCCCGTAGATCTTGTGCGAAGAGAGGCTCATGAGATCGAGACCACCGGCGCGGAATTCGACCGTCAGCTTGCCGAGCGCCTGGACGGCGTCGCTGTGCATCCAGGCGCCTGCGGCACGTGCCTTGCACGCCACCTCGGCCACCGGCTGGATCACGCCGGTCTCGTTGTTGGCCCACATCGTCGACACGATGCGCGTGTCCTCGCCGGGCTCCCAGGCATCGACATCGACCTGCCCGTCGTCGTCGACCGGCAGCCAGTCGATACCCCAGCCCAGCCCCTCCAGCGCGCGTGCCGGCTCGATCACCGACGGGTGCTCGACGGGGCTCAGCGCGAGGCGCCCGGGCCGCTCCAGCGCAGCCAGGCCGCACAGCGCGAGGTTGTTGGCCTCGGTGCCGCCGCTGGTGAAGACGATCTGTCGTGGCTGCACTCCGACCAGTGCGGCGACCTGCTCGCGCGCCTGCTCCAGCGCCACGCGGGCACGGCGGCCGGGCTTGTGGGCACTCGACGGGTTGCCCGGCCCGGCATCGAAGCACGCCAGCATGGCGTCGCGGACCCGGGGGTCGAGCGGAGTCGTGGCGTTGTGATCGAGGTAGGTCATCCAGGACCCGCTCGCGCGGAGGTCAGGAAACGGAGATGGGGCGCTCGGCCGACGACTCCGGGGCCATGCCGGCATGGGTGCGCTCGACGAGTTGGGCGAGGTTGATACCGCCAAGGAAGTCGTGGATCTGCTCACTGAGATCGCACCACAGCTCGTGGGTCAGGCAGGGCTGCGAATCCTGGCAGTTGCCGAGTCCACCGCAGCGGGTCGCGTCGACCTCCTCGTCCACGGCGGTGATGACGCTGACCACGGAGATCTCGTCGGCCGCCCGGCTCAGCCGGTAGCCGCCACCGGGCCCTCGCACGCTCTCGACCAGGCCGCGCCGGCGCAGCCGCGAGAAGAGCTGCTCGAGGTAGGAGAGCGAGATGCTCTGCCGCCGCGAGATGTCCGCCAGCGTGATCGGGCCTTCGTCGAAATGAAGAGCCAGGTCGAGCATGGCCGTGACAGCGTAGCGTCCCTTGGTCGTCAGTCGCATCGTCGGGAATCCCGGAACGTGAAAGTAGGGTTATTCTACCTTAATGTTGACTAGCCAGGTCAAGTATTTTCGCTGGACGCAGCCCCCTCCTCACCCGGTGCGGTGGAGCTGATCTCGCACGGGTCGAGGTCGGGGATGTCGAGCCCGCCGATGTCCGCACCCAGCTCCTGCAGCGCCTGGGCGACCTGCACCAGCTTGCGATCGGTGACGTGGATATGGTCGAGCATGCTGTTGATGGCGTGAGCCACCGGATCGGGCATGTCACGGGTGGTGCCGTAGGCGTCGAAGCCGATGCGCTTCGCGGTGGCCTCGCGGTGCGTGGCCTGGTCGTCGACGGTCACCACACTGGCGAAACGTCCGGGGACACCGACCACGGAAGCCCCGTCGGGCACCTCCTTGAGGACCACGGCGTTGGAGCCGATGCGTGCGTCGCGACCCACGGTGAACGGCCCGAGCACCTTGGCGCCGGCACCGACCACCACGCCGTCGCTCAGAGTCGGGTGGCGCTTGCCCTTGTCCCATGAGGTGCCGCCGAGCGTAACCCCCTGGTAGAGCGTGCAGTCGTCGCCGATCTCGGTGGTCTCGCCGATCACCACGCCCATGCCGTGGTCGATGAAGAAGCGCCGACCGATGCGTGCCCCGGGATGGATCTCGATGCCGGTCAGCCAGCGCGAGAAACCCGAAATGAAGCGTGCCAGCCAGCGCCAGCCGCTGTTCCAGAGCCCATGGCTCATGCGATGCAGCAGCAGCGCGTGCACCCCGGGGTAGCAGGTCAGGACCTCGAAGAAGGTGCGCGCCGCTGGATCGCGGTCGAACACGCTTTCGACGTCTTCGCGGAGGCGTTCGAACATGAGCTGATCGTTCCTGCGGCCGGCGTGGCCGACCCGTCTTGTGTGGCGTCAATCTAGCACAGCAGCGGGCCGCATCCGGCCGGAGCGCACGGGATCATTCTTGCTCGTGGTCCGTCGCGTCCGTGCCACGCGCCACCGCCTTGTCGACCTGGGTCAGGATGCCACGCAGGATCTGGATCTCATCCTCCTCCGGCCGTGCACGGGCGAACAGCCGGCGCATGCGCCGCAGCACCCGCCCGGGTCGTGCCGGGTCGATGAAATCGACCTGATGCAGGGTGCGCTCCAGGTGGCTGAAGAACCCCTCGACCTCGTCTGCGGTCGCCAGGCGCTGCCGGCCCGTTTGCGCTTCGGCCACGCCGTCCGGCTCGCCGTCGGCGGCCTGTGCCAGGACGGCCATGCGGATCTCGTAGGTCAGCACCTGGACCGCCGAGCCGAGGTTCAGGGAGCCGTAGTCCGGGTTGGCCGGGATCGAGACCAGGGCGTGGCAGCGGTCGAGGTCGTCGTTGCTGAGCCCGGTGCGCTCGGGACCGAACAGCAGCGCGGCCGGTCCCTCCTCGCGGGCCGCGATGAGCTGCCTGGCCGCCTCGCGGGTGTCCAGCTGCGGCCAACGGATCGAGCGCGAGCGTGCGCTGCTGCCGATCACCAGCCGACAGCCGGCCAGCGCCTCGTCGAGGGTGGCGCAGACATGCGCTCCGGCGAGCAGGTCGTCGGCGCCGGCGGCCATCGCGGTCGCCTCGGCATGCGGGAAACGGCGCGGCGTGACCAGCGCGAGGTCATAAAGGCCCATGGTCTTCATCGCGCGCGCGACCGCGCCGATGTTGCCCGGGTGAGAGGGGCTGACGAGGACGATTCGAATGGCCGCGGACATCGCGGCACTCTAGCGGTGCGCCGCGCGTTGTGACAAGCGGTCGCGGCGTGGCAGCGGGATCCGTCAACTGCTATTCTTGCGCCCCTTTCGAAACCGCCGGGCCGCGTCATGCACCCCATGCTCAACATCGCGATCGGTGCCGCCCGCAGCGCGGGCAACGTGATCGTCCGCAACCTCGAGCGGGTCGACCGGCTGACCATCGGCACCAAGCAGCGCAACGACTTCGTCACCGAGGTCGACCGGCTCGCCGAGCACGAGATCATCCGCGTCATCCACCGCGCCTACCCTGACCACGCGATCCTCGCCGAGGAGAGCGGCGCGCAGGGCGACAACGAGTACGAGTGGGTCATCGACCCGCTCGACGGCACCACCAACTTCCTGCATGGCTTCCCGCAGTTCGCGGTGTCGATCGCGCTCCGCCACCGCGGGCGGCTCGACCAGGCCGTGGTCTACGACCCGCTGCGCCAGGAGCTGTTCACTGCCAGCCGCGGTTCGGGTGCGACCCTCAACGACCGGCGTATCCGCGTCAGCCGGGCCAACGGCCTGACCGGCAGCCTGCTCGGCACCGGCTTCCCGTTTCGCCAGCAGCAGCACCTCGACGCCTACCTCGAGATGTTCCGCGTGCTGTTCCCCGATGCGGCGGGCATCCGCCGCGCCGGCGCCGCGGCACTCGACCTGGCCTACGTCGCGGCCGGCCGCCTGGACGGTTTCTGGGAAATCGGGCTCTGCCCGTGGGACATCGCTGCCGGAGCACTGCTGGTGCTCGAAGCGGGGGGCATGGTGTCGGACTTCGACGGCGGCAGCGACTATCTCGAGAGTGGCAATGTCGTCTGCGCCGGGCCACGCCTGCACGCGGCGATGGTTACGGCGATCGGCCCGCACCGGGGTGAGGCGCTGCGCCGCTGATCGACGGCCACCGCGCCAGGCGCGTCGTCACGGCAGGTCGTCGACCGTCCCCGCCCCTTCCTTCTTGACCTCGAGCATGTCGCCGCGGCTGATGCCGAGCAGGAGCGTCACCGGGCTGGCGACGAAGATCGACGAGTAGGTGCCGATCAGCACGCCAATGATCAGCGCAAGCGCGAAGCTGCGGATCACCTCGCCTCCGACCAGGTAGAGGGCGAGCAGCACCAGTAGCGTGGTGCAGGAAGTCATCAGGGTGCGCGAGAGGGTCTGGTTGACCGAGCCGTTCATTACCTCGATCGAGCTCCCCTTGCGCATCTTGCGGAAGTTCTCGCGGATGCGGTCGAACACCACGATGGTGTCGTTGAGCGAGTAGCCGATCACCGCCAGCACCGCGGCCAGCACCGACAGGTCGAAGTCGGCTTGCAGCACCGAGAAGAAGCCGAGCACGACCACCACGTCGTGCACCAACGCCGCGACCGCACCCAGTGCGAAGCGGTACTCGAAGCGGAAACCGACGTAGATCAGGATGCCGGCCAGAGCGTAGAGCATCGCCAGGCCACCGGCCTCGGTCAGCTCGTCGCCGACCTGCGGACCGACGAACTCGACGCGACGCAGTTCGACCTGCTCATCGGCCGCCTCGCGCAGCGTGCGCAGCACCTCGGTGCTGAGATCGGCGCTGCTGACGTCAGCGCGTGGCGCGATCCGGATCAGCACGTCGCGCGGGGTACCGAAGTGCTGCACCGTGGCGCCGCCGTATCCGGCCTCGTCGAGGGCCCGGCGGACGTCGCCGAGATCCACGTCGACGCTGTAGCCGAGCTCGACCAGCGTACCGCCGGTGAAGTCGATGCCGAAGTTGAGGCCGCGCGTCGCGAGCGAACCGATCGAAACCAGCAGCAGCAGCGCCGAGAACACGTAGGCAACGCGGCGCCTGCCGAGGAAATCGATATGGGGGGCCTTCTTGAACAGTTCCATGCCAGTGGTTCCGTCAGATCGCCAGGCGCTCGACCCGGCGGCCGCCGTAGATGAGGTTGATCACCGCACGGGTGCCCATGATCGCGGTGAACATCGACGTGACGATGCCGATCGACAACGTCACCGCGAAGCCCTTGATCGGCCCGGTGCCGAAGCTGAACAGCACCACCGCCGCGATCAGCGTCGTGATGTTGGCGTCGGCGATGGTCGACAGCGCCTTCTCGTAACCGGAGTGGATGCTCGCCTGCGGCGTGCCTCCGGCGCGCAGCTCCTCGCGGATGCGCTCGAAGATCAGCACGTTGGCGTCGACCGCCATGCCGACGGTCAGCACGATGCCGGCGATGCCGGGCAGCGTGAGCGTCGCCTGCAGCAGCGAAAGCACCGCCACCAGCAGCACCAGGTTCATGGCCAGCGCGAGGTCGGCCACCAGGCCGAACACGCGGTAGTAGAGCGCCATGAACACCAGCACCAGCGCGAAGCCGAGCATCACCGCGGCGAAGCCCTGGTCGATGTTGTCGCGACCCAGGCTCGGGCCAACGGTGCGCTCCTCGACGATCTCGATCGGCGTGGCCAGCGCGCCGGCGCGCAGCAGCAGCGCGAGGTCACGCGCCTCCTCGGTCGAGTCGAGGCCGGTGGTCTGGAACCGGTTGCTGAAGTGATCACGGATCGTGGCGACGCTGATCACCTCCTCCGTGCGCTTGGTGGTGCGCACCGGTTCGCCGTCGACCAGCTTGGTGTCGGTGCGGTTCTCGATGAACACCACGGCCATCGGCTTGCCGATGTTGTCGCGCGTGATCTTGCTCATGCGCCGACCGCCGTTGCCGTCGAGGCGCACGGTGACCGCCGGACCGCCGTTCTCGTCGATGGTCGACGCGGCGTCGACGATCTGGTCGCCGGTGACGATGATCTGTTTCTTGAGCAGGATCGGTTGGCCGTTGCGCTCGTAGTAGAGCTTGGCGTTGACCGGAATCCGGCCGCTCTCGACCACGCTGCGCACGTCGTGCTCGGTGTCGGCGAGGCGGTACTCGAGGGTCGCCGTGGCGCCGAGGATCTCCTTGGCGCGCGCCGTGTCCTGCACGCCCGGCAGCTGCACGACGATGCGATTGGTGCCCTGCTGCTGGATCACCGGCTCGGCGACACCGAGCTCGTTGACGCGATTGCGCAGCGTCGTGATGTTCTGCTGCAGTGCGAACTTGCGGATCGCCTCGGCCTCGTCCTCGCTCAGGCTTGCCAGAAGCTGCGGCTCGTCGTCGACAGACGTCTCGACGACCAGCGCCGGGAACTCGCGCTCGATCAGCCGCTGCGCCTCGTCGAGCGGGCTCGCGTCGGCGAAGCGCACGCGCACCCCGTCGCTGCTGCGGGTGACGGTCCGGTAGCGGATGCGGTTGTCGCGCATCAACAGCCGCAGGTCGTTGACGACGTTCTCCTCTGCCTGGCGCACCGCGGCCTGCATGTCCACCTCCATCAGGAAGTGAACGCCACCGCGCAGATCCAGGCCGAGGTACATCGGCGCCGCGTCGAGCGCACGCAGCCAGTCGGGTGTGCCGGGGGCCAGGTTCAGCGCGACCACGTGGCCGCTACCGAGCCCCTCCTTGATGCGCTCGGCCGCCTGCAGCTGGGTCTCGGTGTCGGTGAAGCGTGCCAGCAGCAGCCCCTCCTCGAAACGCACCGATTTCACGCTGACGCCGGCCCGTTCGAGCACGCCGACCACCTGGGCCAGAGTGCCCTCGTCGACTTCCACGCCGCGCGCCGAGGCCGAGACCTGCACCGCGGGATCCTCGCCGTACAGGTTGGGCAGCGCGTAGAGCAGCCCGGCGACCGTGATGACGACGATCAGCAGGTGTTTCCAGAGGGGGTACTTGTTGAGCATTCCCGGTATCCGCCCGCGTGTCGGGTCAGAGGGTTTCGGCCGAGCCCTTGGGCAGGGTGGCGGCAATCGCCTGGCGCTGCACCTTGACCTCGACGCCGTCGGCGACGCTGAGCTGCACGAAGTTGTCGCCAAGATCGCTGATCACGCCGAACAGCCCGCCATTGGTCACCACCTCGTCGCCCTTGTCGAGCGCCTCGAGCATCTTCTTGTGCTCCTTCTGGCGCTTGCTCTGCGGACGGATCAGCAGGAAGTAGAAGACGACGAAGATCAGGATCAGCGGCAGGAAACCCATGATCGGGTCGCCCCCGCCGGCCGGAGCGGCCTGTGCCCACGCGTTCGAGATGAAGAAATCCATCGGTATGCCCTTTCGGTTCAGGGAGGATCCGCCGTGGCACGGTCGGCCGCGGCAAAGCGCGCATTATGACACAGGCAGGTCGCCTTGCGACCGCTGGGCGTGGAAGCGCGTGACCCAGTCGGTGAGCCCACCGGCGGCGATGGCCTCGCGCAGCCCGGCCATCAGCCCGAGGTAGTAGTGGAGGTTGTGGATGGTCGCCAGGCGCGCCGCCAGGATCTCGCCGCAGGTGTGCAGGTGGCGCAGGTACGCTCGCGAGAAATTGCGGCACGTGTAGCAGCCGCAATCGGGGTCGAGCGGTCGCGGGTCGTCGCGGTGACGGGCGTTGCGGATGCGCACGTCGCCGAAGCGGGTGAACAGGTGGCCGTTGCGCGCGTTGCGCGTCGGCAGCACGCAGTCGAACATGTCGACCCCGCGCTGCACCGCGGCGACGATGTCTTCCGGCGTGCCGACCCCCATCAGGTAACGGGGCCGGTCGGCCGGCAGGCGTGGTCCGAGGTCGTCGAGGATCCGCTCGCGGTCCTCCTTCGGCTCGCCGACCGAGAGCCCCCCGATGGCGTAGCCGTCGAAGCCGATCCCGAGCAGCCCCTCCAGCGAGGCGGCGCGCAGCTCCGGGAACATGCCGCCCTGGACGATGCCGAACAGCGCCGCGGGGCTGTCGCCATGCGCGTCGCGCGAACGCTGCGCCCAGCGCAGGGAGAGCTCCATCGATTCACGCGCCATGCGCTCGGTCACCGGGTACGGCGTGCACTCGTCGAAGATCATGACGATGTCCGAGCCGAGGTCGCGCTGCACCGCCATCGACTCCTCAGGGCCGAGGAACACCTCGGCGCCGTCCACCGGGGAGCGGAAACGCACGCCGGCCTCGCTTACCTTGCGCATGGCGCCGAGGCTGAACACCTGGAAGCCTCCCGAGTCGGTCAGGATCGGTCGCTGCCAGTGCATGAAGTCGTGCAGGTCGCCGTGACGCGCCACGGTCGCGGTGCCGGGACGCAACATCAGGTGGAAGGTGTTGCCGAGCACGATCTCGGCGCCGAGTTCGACCAGTTCCTCGGGCAGCATCGCCTTGACCGTGCCGTAGGTGCCCACCGGCATGAATGCCGGGGTCTCGACGCTGCCACGCAGGAAGCCGAGCCGGCCGCGTCGTGCCGCGCCGTCGGCGGCGAGCAGCTCGAACTCCATCACCCCTCACCTCGCGCACGGCTGACCAGCATGGCGTCACCGTAACTGAAGAAGCGGTAGCGTGCCGCCACCGCGTGCCGGTAGGCGGCGAGCACGTGGTCGGTGCCGGCGAACGCGCAGACCAGCATCAGCAGCGTCGATTCCGGCAGGTGGAAATTGGTCACCATCAGGTCGACGACCCGGAACGCGTAGCCCGGCGTGATGAACAGGCGCGTCTCCCCCACGAACGGACGCAGCGTGCCGTCGCCAGCCGCCGTCTCCAGGCTGCGCACCGTGGTCGTCCCGACCGCGACCACCCGGCCACCACGCGCCCGCGCCGCGGCCACCGCGTCGCAAGTCGCCTGTGGCACCTCGAGCCACTCGGCGTGCATGCGGTGATCGGCAACGTGCTCGGCACGCACCGGCTGGAAGGTGCCGGCGCCGACATGCAGCGTGACCCGCGCCGTCGCGACGCCGGCCTCGGCGAGGCGCTCGAGGAGCACGGGGTCAAAGTGCAGGCCGGCGGTCGGCGCGGCGACCGCGCCGGGGCGGTCGGCGAACACGGTCTGGTAGCGCTCGTGGTCAGCGGCGGTGTCGTCGCGCTCGATGTAGGGCGGCAGCGGCACGTGACCCGCGGCCTCGAGCCACGCGACCGTATCGGTACCCGTAGGCAGCTGCAGCTCGAACAGGTCGTCGTGGCGACCGACGACCGTCGCGTGCACGCCGCCGTCGAGGAGCAGTTCGCCACCGGCCTTGGGCGACTTGCTGCTGCGCACCAGCGCCAGCAGCCGTGCGTCATCAAGCAGGCGCTCGACCAGCAACTCGACCCGGCCACCGCTGGCCTTGCGTCCGAAGACGCGTGCCGGGATCACCCGTGTGTCGTTGAACACCAGCAGATCGCCGGCGCGCAGGCGCCCCGGCAGGTCCGCGACGACGGCATCCGCGACGTCGCCGGTGGCACCGTCCAGGCACAGCAGGCGGCTCGCACTGCGCTCGGCGAGCGGGGCCTGGGCGATCAGCGTGGGCGGCAGTTCGTAGGCGAAGTCGGTACGGCGCATGGCGCGCGATGGTAGTCGTGGGACCGGGCAGCGGCAACCACGCAAAGGTGCCCGAAGGGCATGTGGTTGCGGTAGACTCGGCAGGGAAGAGGAGAGGGAAGGTCGTGCCGCATCGCGGCCGGCAGGGATGCGGGAGGCGCCCGACCGATGACCAAGACATTCGCACACATCGGCCACAAGATCATTGCCGTGGTCGGCATCATCGTGACGCTCAGCCTGGTGGCACTGGGGATGTTCTACGCGAATAAGGAAGAACAGAACATCCTCGCGCAGAACGAGCGGACGATGACCAAGCTCACCGAGAGCGTCATCCAGGGGCTGCAGTCGGTGATGCTCGCCGGCTACGCCGACATCGCACGCGGCTTCGCCGCACGCCTCGAGCAGGTCCCCGACGTCACCGACTTCCGCATCCTGCGTGTCACAGGCCAGCAGGCATTCCTGGACAACAGCACCATCGAGGACGTCAATGCACGGCGTGGTGACGAGGAGTTCCTGCCACGCGACGACGAGACCAGCTCCCAGGTCCTGCCCGGCGACCATCCCGAGCTGAACAAGACGCTCACCGATCAGGCCACCACCACCTACTACGAGACCAGCTCCAGCGGCGAGCGCTTCCTGACCTTCCTCGCGCCGATCGTCAACGACGAGGGGTGCCACAAGTGCCACGGCAAGGACCAGCCGCTACGCGGCGTGCTCAAGCTGACCACGTCGCTCGCCGCCGTGCAGGAGGACATCCACAAAAGCCTGATTCAATCGACCATGGTCGTCGGCCTGGCGATCCTCGGCACGCTGTTGCTGACCGGATTGCTGATCCGGCGCGCGGTGGTGAACCCGATCGACCGCGTGACGCGAGCCATGGTGCGCGCCGCCGACGGTGACCTCACCCAGACGGTGCCGGTCATGGGGCGCGACGAGCTGAGCCAGATGGCGTTCAGCTTCAACCACATGACCCGCCAGCTGATGCAGACCTACACCGGCCTGCGCAACGAGCAGGACAAGCTGGCCACGATCATCCTCAGCGCCCGCGAGGGCATCGTCGTCACCGACAGCGACGGCAAGGTGGTGCTGATGAACCCGGCCGCCGAGCTGCTGCTCGGCAAGTCGATGCGCGAGTTGGTCGACAGTGGCTTCATGAGCCTGATCGACGACCCCAGCGGCCTGAAGAACCTCCTCGAGCGCGACCCCAGCATCAAGGAGCCGGAGACCGTGCACTTCAACCAGCGCGTGCTGAGCGTCTACGCCGCAACCATACGCACCCCGCAGGGCGGCGTGGTCGGCTCGGCGGCCCTGATCCGTGACATCACCGAGGAGAAACGTCTCGAGGAACGGCTGCGCCGGCTGTCGACCACCGACGGCCTGACCGGGCTGTTCAACCGCCGTCACCTCGACGAGACGTTGACCACCGAGCTGGAGCGTGCGCTGCGCTACAACGCACCGCTGTCGATCATGATGTTCGATGTCGACCATTTCAAACGCTTCAACGACGAGCACGGCCACGACCAGGGCGACCGGGTGCTGCAGGCGATCGC
>JAACFL010000274.1 GCA_009937385.1 Gammaproteobacteria bacterium
ATCTCGAGACCGGTGGTGCCCGCCTCGCCGTCGATGTAGATGGTCGTGGTCATGCCGGTTTGGACCGCAGCGCGGTCGAAGGGTCGCCAAGAGGAGGCCGATTCTACGCGACTCTTGCCGGTCGCGAGTCCGGGCGCTTAGTCGAGGTGGCGGCGGATGAACAGCTCGGTACGCCGTGCCGCGTCCTTGGCCGCGAGGTCGTCGGCGAAGGTGCGCACGCTGGGTGGGCGGAAATCGAAACCGCGGCCGACGCCCGGGTAGACGATCAGGCGTGCGTCACGGCCCTTCTCGCGCAGCACCGCGGTGCCCTCGACGATCGGGCGCAGCCGCTGGTACTGCTCGTGCTCGCCGATGAACACCAGGGTCGGGACCAGCAGCTCCTCGAGCTCCGGGGCGTAGCGGTAGACCTGCATCGGCTCGGGGGCGTTGGGATCCTGCCAGTGCGGGTAGTAGCCGACGTAGCAGGCCGCGCCGCGCGCCTGGCGGCCGTGTTTCACCAGCGCCATCAGGGCCTGGTAACCGCCCCGTGTGTGCGACACGACACAGGCGCGGTCACCGCGGATTCCAGGCAGCGCCAGCAGGGCGTCGATCCCGCGTGCGGCGTCGAGCTCGGCGGCCGGGTCGTGCGCGATCGGCAGCTTCTCGACGAAGCGCGCGCTCCAGAGGTCGGGTGCGAGCACCACGAAACCGCGCGCGGCGAGTCGCCGCGGCAGCAGCAGCGTCAGGTCGTCGAGACCGCGACGCCCGTGCAGGAACAGCACCGGCAGGTGGTCACCGGGCGTCGTCGGACGGAACAGGTAGGCCGGCACCTCGACGTCGCCACTCCGGTAGCTGATCTCCTCGACCGTGACCGCGTGGTTCCCGGGGGTGTCGAGTTGCCCCTCCTGCCACCAGGCGTCGTCCCACCACCACTTATCGACGTCCTGCGGGAAGGTCTCGGTGACCCACGGCTCATGCACGGCGAGCACGGGGCCGGTGAAGAGCAGCAACAGGACGGCGATGAGACGGTTCACGGGCGACTCCGGGGCGGATGCGGCACACCGGCACGCTAGCGCGGAGCCGGTACCGTCGGCAACTCCCGGACCGGAGAGGAGGCGAGGGCCGCCGGTGCTACGCCGCGCCGCGAGCCGCCTTCTTGCGCTCGTGCTCCTTGAGGAACTTCTTGCGCACGCGGATCGCCTTAGGCGTCACCTCGACCAGCTCGTCGTCGTCGATGAATTCCAGCGCCTGTTCCAGCGTCAGCCGGGTTGGCGGGGTCAGCAGGATGTTCTCGTCGCTGCCCGAGGCACGGATGTTGGTCAGCTGCTTGGCCTTCATGGGGTTGACGACGAGGTCGTTGTCGCGCGAGTGGATGCCGACCACCATGCCCTCGTAACACTCCTCGCCAGGACCGATGAACAGCCGCCCGCGCTCCTGCAGGTTGAACAGCGCGAAGCCGAGGCTCTTGCCCGAGCCGTTGGAGACCAGCACGCCGTTGCGGCGCCCGGCGATCGCCTCGGCCGGGGTCGGCCCGTAGTGGTCGAAGACGTGGTGCAGCAGGCCGGTGCCGCGGGTCAGGGTCAGGAACTCGGTCTGGAAGCCGATCAGGCCGCGCGCCGGGATCTGGTAGTCGAGCCGCACCCGGCCCTGGCCGTCGGGCTGCATGTCGAGCAGCTCGGCACGGCGCGCGCCGAGCGCCTCCATGATGCCGCCCTGGTGCTCCTCCTCGACGTCGACGGTGAGCAGCTCGAACGGCTCGCAGCGCTGCTCGTCGATGGTGCGCACGATCACCTCGGGGCGTGACACCGCCAGCTCGTAGCCCTCGCGGCGCATGTTCTCGATCAGGATCGACAGGTGCAGCTCGCCCCGGCCTGAGACGCGGAACTTGTCCGGGTCGTCGGTCGGCGCGACGTGCAGCGCGACGTTGTGCTTGAGCTCGCGCAGCAGCCGCTCGCGGATCTGTCTCGAGGTCAGGTACTTGCCGTCCTTGCCGGCCAGCGGCGAGGTGTTGACCTGGAAGGTCATCGACACCGTCGGCTCGTCGACGGTCAGCGGCGGCAGCGCCTCGGGGGCGGCCGGGTTGCACAGCGTGTCGGAGATGTCGAGGGTCTCGAGACCGGTCACCGCGACGATGTCGCCGGCCGAGGCCTCGTCGACCTCGATGCGATCGAGGCCATGGAAACCGAGGATCTGCAGCACGCGGCCCGAGCGGCGGTCGCCGCCCGCGGTGACCACGGTGACCGGCATGTTGCGATGCGCGGTGCCGCGGGCGATGCGACCGATGCCGATCACGCCGACGTAGCTCGAGTAGTCGAGCGTCGAGATCTGCATGCGGAAAGGCCCTTCGGGATCCACCGGCGGGGGCGGTACGCGCGCGACGATGGTCTCGAACAGCGCGGTCATGTCGTCACCCTGGTTTTCCGCGTCCAGCGACGCGGTGCCGTTGAGCGCCGAGGCGAAGACCACCGGGAAATCGAGCTGTTCGTCGGTCGCACCCAATCGGTCGAACAGCTCGAAGGTGCGATCGAGCACCCAGTGCGGCCGCGCGCCGGGACGGTCGACCTTGTTGATCACGACGATCGGTCGGAGGCCCATGGCGAAGGCCTTGTGGGTCACGAAACGGGTCTGTGGCATCGGCCCGTCGACCGCGTCGACCAGCAGCAGCACCGAGTCGACCATCGACAGCACGCGCTCGACCTCGCCGCCGAAGTCGGCGTGCCCCGGGGTGTCGACGATGTTGATGCGGTAGTCACGCCAGGTCAGCGCGGTGTTCTTGGACAGGATGGTGATGCCGCGCTCACGCTCGAGGCCGAGCGTGCCGGACTGCTCGAGGAGCTTGTCGACCAGCGTCGTCTTGCCGTGATCGACGTGGGCTATGATGGCGACGTTGCGCAAGTTATTGAGCATGCAGGAAACACCGGGGAGCGAGGGGCCGCGATTATACAGTGCCGCCAGGTGCAGCGCGCGTGCGTGCGTGCTCTTTTTCCTGAGCCTGGTCGCCACGGCCTGCACGACCCTGCCGCCATCCCCGCCGGGCTCGATGGAAGCCGCGCTCGGCGAGGCCGCGCTGCTGCTGCAGGAGCGACGCCCGCGCTCGGCGCTGGCACGCCTCGATGCCGTTCCGGAGCCGGCCGACCCGGCCCTGCTGGCGAACCTGCTCGGCTGGCGTGTGCGTGCCGCCTTCGCGGCCGAGGCGTACGCGCAGGCGGGTGCTGCCTGCGATCGTCTCGCAACGGTCGCGGCCGAGGCCCCGGGCTGGCGGCCCACCTGCTGGGAGGTCGAGCTCGAGGCCGCGGAGGAGCGCGGCGTCGCCTCCGGACAGGTGGCGCTCGAGATCGAGGCCCTGCTGGCACGCGACCCGGACGACTTCGGCCACCTGCAGGCGGCGTTTAGCGGGCACCTCGCGCGGCGCGATCGCGATGCGCGGCTGCCGCTGCTCGAGCGGCTGGCCGAGCTTGCGGCCACGCCGGGTCAGAGGGCGTGGGTCGCCGGGAACCTCGCCGAGGAGGCGTTCGGCGTGCGCGACGCGGCAACCCGCCGGGAGCTCGCCCAGCGGCTGCTCGCACTGGTCCCAAATCACCGCCTGGCCGGCAGCGTCGTCGCCTGGGTGCTCGGCGAGGGGAAGCCGGTCGACCTGGACGCGGCACGCGACATGCTCGATCTGGAGGAAGGCCCGCCGCCCTCGTGGAGAATCGCGCTGGCGCTCGCCGAGTGGGGGCTGGAGCAGGCCGGCCTGGTGCCCCCCGAGCCGATCGCCGAACTGCTCGACGTGGCCGAGGCGGGGGCCTCTCCAGCGACCCTGGTGCCGGAGCCGATGCAGCTCGACGCGGCATCGCGCGACTGGCTCTGGGCGCGCGTCGCCACGCGCCTGGTCGTCGCCCGTGCGCGGACCCTCGATCGCCTCGGTGCGCCACG
>JAACFL010000069.1 GCA_009937385.1 Gammaproteobacteria bacterium
GGCGGCCTCCCAGCGCTCCGCGAACGGCAGTTCGAAGAGGATATGCGTGTCTGCGGGTGTGCTGAGCCAGGCGTTGTCGGCCAGTTCCTGCTCGAGCTGGCCGCTGCCCCAGCCGGCGTACCCGAGCGCGATCAGGCTCTGGGGCGGGCCCTCGCCACGCGCGATCGCGGCGAGGATGTCGCGGGACGTGGTGACCCCGACGTCGGTGTTGATGGCGTGGGTCGACTCCCAGCCCGATTGGCCGCGATGCACGACAAAACCGCGGTCCTGCTGCACCGGGCCGCCGAGCACGATACGGATGCCCCCGGCCGTGTTGTCGTCGAGCGTGATGTCCATGTGGCGCAGCACCTCGTCGAGCTGCAGCTCGAGCGGGCGGTTGATCACGATGCCCATCGCCCCCTCTGCGTTGTGCTCGCAGATGTAGGTGACGGTGCGGGAGAAATTGGGGTCTTCGAGGGTGGGCATCGCGACCAGGAACTGGTCGGTCAGGAAGGTGCGACCGCTCATGGGCTCAGTATATCGCGAAGTGATGCGCTCTGCGGTGTGCCCTCAGCCCGCGGTCAGGCGATTGCCGGTGAGGAATTGCCAGGTACGGATGATCTGCAGGATGTCGGTCTCCTCGCGCATGGCCGGGGTGAACGGCGCGTAGGGTGCGGAGAGACGCACGATGCGGATCGCCGCGTCATCGAGAATCTTCTCGCCCGACGAGCGCAGCAGCACCACGTCGCGCACCGTGCCGTCGGGGTTCAGGTCGACCTGCAGGATCAGGCTGCCGGCAAGGCGGTGACGCTTGGCCTCGTCCGGGTAGTTGAGGTTGCCGATGCGCTCGATCTTCCGCTGCCAGGCGTCCATGTAGGCGGCGAACACGTACTCCTGGGTGCGCGCGGTGACGATCTTCTTGCGTGGCCGCTCGGCCTGGATGCGGAAGTTGTCGCTGATCTCGGCGGCGAGGCTGGCCATCTGCCGGCTGCGCTGGATCAGCTCGGCCGCGGTCGGGCGCCGTCGCTCCTCGACCGGCTTCTGCGGCGGGGGCTGGTGCAGCTCGGCCTCGGGCTGCAGGCGCGCCAGGGTCTGTGGCTGCGGTGGCGGTGTCGGCGGAGGCGCGGCCTCGGCGAGCGAGGCCGGCGCATCGCCGGGGGTGGGCTCGATGTTGGGCACCGACACCGGCCCCTCCGGTCGCACCTGCTCGTCGGTGTTGCCACCACCGTCCTGGCTGGCCTGGGCGAGGTAGTCGGCCTTTTCCGGCGGCGTCTCGCTGCGGTGGTGGACCAGCGTGATGTCGAGGGTCAGCGGCGGTGGTGTGGCCGGTTCACGCGGACGGAAGTCGAAACCGATCCCGAGGATCAACAGCGTGTGGATGGCCCCGGCCAGGAACAGCGTCAGGCCGAGCCGGTCCTGCGGGGTGACCCGCGCGGCGTGGGCGACGACGCTCATCGGGGCAGCCCATGTTCCATGGAGCGGGGGATCAGTTTCACGCCGCGATTATATCTCTGGCAGCGGTACGATCCCCAGTGCTGGCGGGGATTGGTCGAGAAACTGCAGGCGATCAGCCATCCCCGGCGTGGCCTGAAGCGCCCCCTGCTCGTCGATGGCCAGCACCGCCGTGACGCCGAGCGCGCGCGCGGTGCGCGGCCAGTCGCGCCCGGCGACCAGCAGCGCGGTCGCCGCGGCGTCGGCCTCGGCACCGTCACGGCCGATCACCGTGACCGAGCTCAGGCCACGCGCCGGGTAGCCGGTTCGTGGATCGATGATGTGGTGGTAGCGGGTCCCGGCGTGCTCGAACTGGCGCTCGTAGGTTCCCGAGGTGAATACGCTCTCGCCGTCGGCGATCTCGACCGCCGCGAGCAACCCGCCTGCCGGTGCGCGGATGCCGACACGCCAGTCGCGGTCGCCACGCCGACCGAGCACGCGCAGGTCGCCACCGGCATTGACCATCGCGTCGCGGATGCCGAGGTCCTGCAGGCGACCGATGGCGATGTCGACGCCGTAACCCTTGGCGAACGCTCCGAGGTCGAGCTGCACCGCCGGGTTGCGCGAGAGCAGTCGCGAGCCGTCGAACGCGAGGTCACCCATTTTCGGCACGGCCGCGACCAGCGCATCGATCGCCTCGGCAGGGGGCGGCACCCGCTTGGCCGGGGCGTCGGCGTGGAAGCCCCACAGCGCCACCAGGCGTCCGATTGCCGGGTTGAACAGGTCGCCGCTGCGCAGCGACAGCGTGCGGGCGCGCTCGAGCACCGGGCGCATGCTGTCCGCCACGTCGACCGATTCGCCGGCGGCGAGCGCGGCGTTGATGCGCGTCAGCTCGCCCGGTTGCCAGGCGTGCCAGCGGGTGTGCAGGTCGCCGAGGTCGCCCTGGATGACACGGATTGCGCGCGCCGCGGTGGCGTCATCGACCCCCCACAGCGCCAGGTCGACCCAGGTGCCGAAGACCTGGATGCGCTCCTCGCGCAGGCGCGGCGGTTCATCGCAGCCGGAAAACAGCCCTGACAGCAGTGCCAGCCCGAGGAGGGCCGCAGCCTGCCTCATGCCAGGCGACGCTCGATGCAGTCGAGCAGCTGGCCGGCGATGTCGAGGCCGTACTGCGCGTCGAGCTCGCGGATGCAGGTCGGGCTGGTGACGTTGATCTCGGTGAGGTAGTCGCCGATCACGTCGAGACCGACGAACAGCAGGCCCTGCTCGCGCAGCCACGGTCCGACCTCGGCGCAGATCCACCGATCACGCTCGCCGAGTGGCACGCCCTGGCCGGTCGCGCCGGCGGCGAGGTTGCCGCGCGTCTCGCCGGGGGCCGGGACGCGGGCCAGCGCGTAGGGCACCGGCTCGCCGTCGACCAGCAGGATGCGCTTGTCACCGGCGGCGATCTCGGGAATGTAGCGCTGCGCCATGGCGAACTCGCTGCCGTGGGTGGTCAGCGTCTCGATCACCACGTTCAGGTTCGGGTCGCCGGGCCGCAGGCGGAATACCGAGGTTCCGCCCATGCCGTGCAGCGGCTTGAGGATCACGTCGCCGTGCTCGGCGGCGAATGCGCGCAGCCGCGCGGCATCGCGGGTCACCAGCGTCGGTGGGGCGCATTGCGGGAAGCGGGCGATGGCGAGCTTCTCGTTGGTGTCGCGCAGCGCCCGCGGCCGGTTGACGACCAGCGTGCCGGCCTCGGCGGCCAGCTCGAGCAGGTAGGTGGCGTAGATGTACTCGGTGTCGAACGGCGGATCCTTGCGCATCAATACGACGTCGAGCTCGCCCAGCGGGCCCTCTGTGTCGTCGTCGAAGGCGTACCAGTCGTGGTCGCGGTCGTTGACCCGCAGGCCGCGGTGTCGGGCGCGTGCCGTGCCGTCGTCGACGAACAGGTCCGCGAGTTCCATGTAACGCACCTCCCAGCCACGCGCCTGGGCGGCGAGCAGCATCGCAAAGGTGCTGTCCTTGTAGGTCTTGATCGACCCGATCGGGTCCATCACCACTCCGAGACTCACAGCCATCGGCGGATGCTCAGTGCTCGGCCAGCTCGCGAGCTGCAGCCAGCAGCGCGAGGCGGGCGATGACGCCGTAGGCGTAGAAGCGGTTCGGGTCGGCGTCGGGGACCTGGGCATGGTCCGGTGTGGTGCAGCTGTCGGCGAATGCGAGCGGCTCGAAGTGCATGCCCGGCGCGTTGAGGTTCTCGTTGGCACCGCGCGCGGTGTGCACGCGGTAGAAGCCGCCGACCACGAAGCGGTCGATCATGTAGACCACCGGCTCGGCGACCGCGCCGTTCCAGGTCTCGAAGGTGTAGACCCCTTCCTGCAGGATGACCCGGCTGACGCTGCTGCCGCCCTTGCTGGCCGCCATCCGGGTGCGCTGCTTGCGGTTCAGCGCGCGCACGTCGTCGGCACTGTGTGCGGTCATGATGCCCATGCCATAGGTGCCGGCATCCGCCTTGATCACCACGTAGGGGTCGCGGTCGATGCCGTACTCGGCGTACTTGACGGCGATCGCCTGCAGCAGGGCGTCGGTGTTGCGTGCCAGGCAATCCTCGCCCTCGCGCTTCATGAAATCGATCTCGCCGCAGTTGCGGCTGAGCGGGTCTAACAGCCAGGGGTCGAGGCCGATCAGCTCGCCGAACTCGCTGGCCACCGACTGGTAGTGGGCGAAATGGCGCGACTTGAGGCGGTTGGACCAGCCGAGGCCGAGCGGCGGCACCACCACCTGCTCGAGGTCCTCGAGGATCTCCGGGCGTCCACCGGCAAGATCGTTGTTGAGCAGCACCATGCACGGGTCGAAGTCGGGCAGGCCGATCCGCCGCCCCTCGCGCCGCGGCGGCTCGATCCGCAACGTCTGACCCGACGGCAGCGTGTGTTCCTGCGGCGCCTCGAAGTCCGGCGCGAGGCTCGCCAGGCGTACCGTGAAGCCCGACTGGCGCAGGATGTCGGCCAGCCTCGCGACGCTCTCGAGGTAGAACAGGTTGCGGCTGTGGCTCTCCGGGACCAGCAGGATGTTGGCCGCGGTCGGGCAGAGCCGGTCGACCGCGGCCTGGATGGCCTGGATGCAGAGCGGCATCAGCGACGGATTGAGGTTGTTGAAGCCGGCCGGGAACAGGTTGGTATCGACCGGGGCGAGCTTGAAGCCGGCGTTGCGCAGGTCCACCGAGCTGTAGAACGGGGCGCGGGTCAGTGTCCATTGGCGTCGCAGCCAGCTCTCGATGACCACCTGCTGCTCGAGAAGCTGGGTCTCGATCTGCTGCAGCGGGCCGTCCAGCGCGGTCGTCAGGTGCGGGACTGCGGCAAGCGCTTCGGTAGCCATCGGGAAATCCTCGAATTTTTCTGGTCACCGGTCTGTTTCGAGACCGTGGGGCTGTGTTAACTTAGTATAACTTCCAGCAAGATAGCGCGCGGTCATCAAGAGCCATGTTACGTAGTGCAGGGCTGGGAACCGGGCCACTTGGGGTTACTGGGTTTGACAATCACTCGATGCACGAGCGAGTTGCACTGGGTCGCCGGGCAGCCGGTGACTAGGCTGGACTGCGGATACGATACATGACGGAAGCAACCGACGACGACGCCGGCACCGGAATCAAGGTGATGGTCATCGACGACAGCAAGACCATCCGCCGCACCGCGGAGACGCTGCTCAAGCGCGAGGGCTACGTCGTGGTCACCGCGACCGACGGCTACGAGTCGCTTTCGAAGATCGCTGACGAGCGCCCCGACATCATCTTCGTCGACATCATGATGCCGCGCCTGGACGGCTACCAGACCTGCGCGCTGATCAAGAACAACCGCGAGTTCCGCAACACCCCGGTGATCATGCTCTCGAGCAAGGACGGCCTGTTCGACAAGGCGCGCGGGCGCATCGTCGGCTCGGAGCAGTACCTCACCAAGCCGTTCACCAAGGACGACCTGCTGGGCGCGATCCGCCGCTACGTCGGCGAGGCGCCAGCCGGCGAGGCATGAACCGGCCCACGGCCGGATACCAGCTGGAGGAGCAATGGCCAAGGTTCTGATCGTCGACGATTCTCCGACCGAGATTCACATCCTGCGTGGCATGCTCGAGAAGCACGGCTTCGACTGCATCGAGGCCGAAAGTGGTGAGCTCGGGATCGAGAAGGCGCGCAGCGAACAACCCGATTTGATCCTGATGGACATCGTCATGCCCGGACTCAATGGCTTCCAGACCACGCGCCAGTTGACCCGCGATGAGGCGACCAAGCACATCCCGATCATCATCGTCTCGACCAAGAGCCAGGAGACCGACAAGGTCTGGGGAATGCGCCAGGGGGCCAAGGATTACCTGACCAAGCCGGTCACCGAGGCCGACCTGCTCGCCAAGGTGCAGGCCAACCTCAAGGGCTAACCGGAACCGCGGCATGCAGCCCGAGACCCACACCGTCGATCCACTGCAGCTGTTGCGCGAACTCGAGCAGCGCAGCCAGGCCGTGGCGCGTGGTCTGCCCATGCAGGAGGAGTCGCGCGATTACTGGCGTGGCGTCGGTTTCACGGTGGGTGGCCAAGAGTTGCTGGCTCCACTGGACCAGGTGGACGAGATCCTCACCGTCCCTCAGCTGACGCGCGTGCCGCTGGTCAAGTCATGGGTCCTGGGCATCGCCAACGTGCGCGGGAACCTGCTGCCGGTGATGGACCTCGGCGCATTCCTCGGTTTCGGCGTGACGTCACGCGACGAGGCGACCCGCGTGATCGCGGTGCGCCAGGGCGAGTTTTTCTCCGGCCTGCTGGTCAGCTCGGTCTCCGGATTGCAGCAGATCGACAGCGCCAGCCACGAGGAGACGCCACCCGAAGTGGCGCCTGCACTGCAGGAACTCCTCTCCGGCGCGTACCGTGTCGACGACGGGCTGGTCCCGGTTTTCGAATTTGCCCGCCTGGCTGACCATGCCGGGTTCCTTCAGGCAGCGGCATGAACCATGAGGTGCGACCCGTGACCGGGCGCGCCGAGTAAGCAGGGAGATTTCTCGATGAGCAACGGCAAGGCGACCACCGGGGAGGCAGGGGGCCGCAGGGTATTTTTCATCCTGCTCGCCATCATCATGGCGGTCACGCTCGGTTTCGCGCTGTACACCTTTTCGCGGGTCGCGGAACTCGAAGCCGAGGACAGCGAATCGCTGATCCATGTGCGCGATGTCCGCCTCAACAGCCCGGAGCTGATCGCGCTCGCGCGCAGAGCGACGCGTGGCGACTTCGAAGCCTTTGGCAGGCTGCGCAGTCTTGCCGAGGAAGTCGACGGCTCGGTCGCCCACCTCGGCGGTGAGGCGGGTCGGGTGATCTCGGAGAGCGACATCGGTCGCGCGGCTGCCGAGGCACGCCTGGAGAGCGAGGCCAAATCGGAGGAAGAGGCCGACGAGGGCGGTCATGGCGATGAAGGTGGCCATGGCGAGGAGGCTGCTCATGGACAGGAGGCTGGTCACGGCTCGGAGGGTGGCCACGCAGCTGGCGAACAGGCGGCCCATGGTCATGGCGAGGGTGAGGCGAAGGGCGGCGACGGACACGCCGCGGGCGAGTCCGGTGAACACGCTGAGCACACCATCGCCTACGACGACCCGATCGTCGCGCAGAACATCGCCAGCACCGAGCAGGCCTGGGTCTCGGTGGCCGATCACATCAACACCATCCTCGCGGCCCAGGTGCCGCTAAGTAGCATCTACGACCTCGCCGATGAGGTGCAGGACGAGTACCTAGGCCAGCTGCGCGAGGTGCTGCAGGCGCTGGTCGACGATCTCGTCGAGCGCAACGCACAACCCGACCAGGTGGCGCGGGTCGGCGAGCTGATTCTCTACAACGCCCAGCTCTCCCGCGACCTGCAGCGCCTGCTGCGCGATCCCACCCTGGCCGACGAGGAGCAGGAGGAGGCCGCGACCCAGCTGATCGTCAACGTCGCCAACATCGGCGAGATCCTCGACGGTCTCGACGCCGGCAGCGAGGACCTCGGCATCCGGCCGCTCGCCGAGGAGAGCAGTTCGCGCGAGTTGCTCGAGGAGGCGAGTGAGATCTTCTTCACGATGGGCGACCTGATGTTCGAGCTCGAGGAGCGCCTGCCCGACCTCTACGACGCACGCGAATCGGCGGCCCAGGCGACGCAGAACATCCAGGGCCTGGTGCGGGCCAGCCTCAATCTCGAGGAGTCGATCCAGACGTTGTCGGGCGGCCGTTTCTTGAACGTCGAGATCGGCTACTACTCGGGCGCCGCTGGCCTGATGGCGATGGTGCTTCTGGGTGCCATCTCGTTCAACGACACCCGCCGTCGTCACGCGGAAACGGTGCGCCAGAAGCAGGTCGCCGACGAGCTCAACCAGCGCAACCAGGAGGCGATCCTGCAGCTGCTCGACGAGATGAGCTACCTCGCGGAGGGTGACCTCTCCAAGCACGCCACGGTGACCGAGGAGATCACCGGCGCCATCGCCGACTCGGTCAACTTCGCCATCGATGCGCTGCGCAACCTGGTCACCTCGATCAACCAGACCTCGCAGCAGGTCACCGGGGCCGCGCAGAAGAGCCGCGCCACGACACTCGAGCTGGCGCTGTCGAGCCAGAAACAGGCCGGACAGATCACCGAGGCGAGTACGCGCATCGGCGCCATGGCGCAGTCGATGGAGAAGGTCTCCAGCGAGGCCGGCAACTCCGCCGATGTGGCGAAGCGCTCGGTGGAGATCGCCCACCAGGGCGGCGAGGTGGTGCGCAGCAGCATCTCCGGCATGGACACCATTCGTGACCAGATCCAGGAGACCTCCAAGCGCATCAAGCGTCTCGGCGAAAGCTCGCAGGAGATCGGTGCGATCATCGAGCTGATCAACGACATCGCAGACCAGACCAACATCCTCGCGCTCAACGCCGCCATCCAGGCGGCGATGGCCGGCGAGGCGGGCCGTGGCTTCGCGGTGGTGGCCGACGAGGTCCAGCGACTCGCGGAACGATCCACCGATGCGACCAAGCAGATCGGCGCGCTGATCAACACCATCCAGGCCGACACCAACGAGGCGGTCTCGTCGATGGAGCGCAGCACCGCCAACGTCGTCAGCGGGGCGCAGCTGGCGACCGACGCGGGCCAGGCGCTCGAGGAGATCGAGAACGTCTCCAACCAGCTCTACGAACTGATCCAGGAGATCGCCGACACGGCGCGCCGCGAGGCCGGGACGGCAGCCGAAGTGGCCAACACCATGGACAGCATCCGTGAAGTCACCACGCAGGCCACCGCCGGCACGAACGAGACGGCCAACTCCATCGGCAGACTCGCCGAACTGGCCGAGCAGCTGCGTGAATCGGTCACCGGATTCAAGCTGCCCGAGGGGCCGGCGGCTTGAACGGAATCCATGTGGAGGTGATGGCTAGGGCACTGGTGAACCGGGGCAGATAGATGGCGCAAGCCGGACACCAGAACGCGCATGCCCTTGATTGGGTCAGGGGCGAGCTCGACGAGACCCTCAAGCAGGCCGTCCAGTCCCTGGAGTTCTTCGTCGAGAACACCGGCGACGAGTACGAGCTCACCGCGTGCACCGAGTCACTGAACCAGGTGATCGGCACGCTGCGCCTGGTCGAGCTCGACGCCGCGGTGCACTACACCCAGGCGATGGTCGAGCTGCTCGAGGCGGTGCGCGAAGACCGGGTCGAGCGTAGCGAGACGATCTTCGAAGCGCTGATGCGCGGGCTGCTGCAACTCCCGGCCTACCTGGAGTACATCCAGTCCGGCGGGGCCGACATGATCCAGGCGCTGCTGCCCGAGATCAACGAGCTGCGCCAGCTCTGGGGGCAGAAGGCGCTCGGTCCCGAACAGTTCTTCGACGTCGCACTCGACGTCGAGCCGCCCGCACCCACCCAGCCGCCCGCCGCGCCGCTCGCAGAGCTTGCGGCCAAGGCCAGGCCGACCTACCAGAAGGCACTGGTCGCCTGGTTGCGCAACCCGCAGGATCCCAACGCATTGCGCGTGCTGCTGCGGGTTTGCGAACTGGTCAGGCAGGCGGCGCCCGGGGCCGAGATCGCACGCCTCTGGTGGGCTGCTGGCGGCCTGTTCGAAGGGCTGGGTGCCGGGGCAATTCCCGCTGATGGCGAAGCCAAGCAACTGCTCACGGCACTCGATCGCGAGCTGAAGAAACATGCCGAACAGGGTGAGGTCGATGCAGCCGATGCCGCTCTGACCCGGCGCCTGCTCTACCGCGTCGGGCAGGCCGTGGATGCCGGGCCACTCAGTCGCGAGCTCGATGCCGCTTTCGGTCTCGCCGGGCGGGTGCCCAGTGCGGAGCTGGTGGAGGAGGTCGGGCGCCGCCTGCACGGTCCGGACACCACGGTGCTGCGCAGTGTCGGCCAGGCGGTCAAGGAGGATTTCAACCGCGCCCGCGACATCATCGAGATCTTCGGTGCCAGCAGCGAGCCGAATCCCGCGGATCTCGGGCCGCTGCAGGACAACCTCGGACGCATGGCCGATACCCTCGGCATGATGGGGCTCAACGACCTGGCCGATGCGGTTCGCGAGCAGCGCAACGCGGTCCAACAGATGGCCGATGGTTCACTTGCGGCCGACGAGCCACGCGTGGTCGACGTGGCCGAGGTGCTGCTGCACGTCGACACCTTCCTGAAGGAACTCGCCGACGAGAGCCAGCGCGCCCTGCGGGTGACTGACGTCGTCGCACCGGTGCCGACCATCGGCGCCAATACGGATGGGATCGCCCAGCCGCGCCTGACCGACCTCGAATCGCGTCAGGTCGCTCGCGCGCTCTACGGTGTCGGGTTGCAAGAGCTCGAGCAGGTCCGCAACTCGGTCATCGCTGAAGAGGAGTCCAGCGCGCCGTTGGCTGACCAGCCACCACGTCTGATCGCCCTGGCCGGAGGCATGCACATGCTCGGCCACGAGCAGGCTGCCGTGCAACTCGGCCAGCTGGCCGGGGTGGTCGAGGAAGCGACCCACGAGCCGCTTGAGGGGAGCCGTCTGGAGATGCTCGCCGATGCCATCACCGGGCTCGAGTCGACGCTCGAGGCGTATCGTGCCGACCAGTCGGCCTCGCGCTACCTGGAGGTGGCCGATGAGCGGCTCGCCGAGCTCATGGGCTTCATCCAGGCTGCCGAGAGCGCCGCGTTTGACGAGCTCGCCGAGGGTGAGACGGCGGTCGATTTCGACCTGGACTCGGCCGCGGGGGCCACCGCGCAGGAGGCCCCAGTCGATTTAGGCCTCGAGGAAGACCTCGAGACGCCTGCACCCGACATGGATATCGACGCCCCCATGGAGGCGGCGGTCGAAGAGGTTGAGCCCGCGCCCGAGGACGCGGTGGAAGCGATCGAGGTCGCCGAGGCAGAACCCGAGCCCGAGCCTGAATCCGAACCGGAAGTCCTGGCCGAGCCCGAGCCCGAGCTCGAAGCCGAGCCGGCGGTCGCGGAGTCGGCCGAGGCGCCGCTCCACCCGGTGCTGAGCGAGGAGTACGACGCGGAGACGCTGGACATCTTCCTCGAGGAGGCCGACGAGGTGGTCGGCATGCTGCAGGAGCAGGTGCCGCAGTGGATCGCGAACCCGTCGGACGGCGAGCTTCTGGGTGACATTCGGCGCGCGTTCCACACGCTGAAAGGCAGCGGCCGGCTGGTCGGCGCGATGCTGATCGGGGAGTTTGCCTGGGGTTACGAGA
>JAACFL010000070.1 GCA_009937385.1 Gammaproteobacteria bacterium
CAGCATGCCGGCCGCGACGATCAGCCCGAGCTGCAGTTTGCGTGACGTATTCAATCCAGGTGCTCAACGGCGCGCGATCTGCGTGAGATCCCACATCGGCAGGAAGACACCCAGTGCGACTATCAGCACCATGATGCCGATCGCGACGATCAGCACCGGCTCGATGGTGTCGCTCAACTGCTTGAGGTCGTAGTCGACCTCGCGTTCGTAGTAGGACGCGACCTCCTGCATCATGTCGTCCACGGCGCCGGTCTCCTCGCCGACTGCGAGCATCTGCAGCGTCAGCGGCGTGAACAGGCCGGTCGCATTCGCGGTGCGGCTCAGCGAGTCGCCGCGGCTGATGCCTTCGCGCATCTGGCCGATGTGGTACCCGACGTGGACGTTGTCCACCGCGCGGGCCGTGGTCGAGAGTGTCTGCAGCAACGGCACGCCGCTGCGGTAGGACATGGCGAAGGCGCGTGCGAAGCGGGCCAGCGTGGCGCGCATGATGATGTCGCCGACCAGTGGCAGGCGCAGCTTGTAGCGGTCCCAGAGCAGACGCCCGGCATCGGTCCCGAGGTAGTGGCGCACCCCGAAGATGGCTGCCACGATCACGCCGAGCATGTAGGGCCAGCCGTTGACGAACATGTCGGAGATCCCGATCAGCAGGCGCGTCGCCCAGGGCAGTTCGAGGTCGAAGCGCAGGAAGACGTTGGCGAAAGCCGGGATCACGAGGATGTTCATGACCGCGATGGCGATGGTGATCGCGGTCAGCACGAACACCGGGTAGCGGACCGCGGTCTTGACGCGCCGACGGGTCTCGATCTCCAGTTCGATGTACTCGCTGAGAGTCTGGAAGGCCTCCTCCAGGCGGCCCGTGGTCTCGCCGACCTTGACGATGCTGACGAACAGCGATGGGAATATTTTCGGGTGCTCGCCGAATGCGCTTGAGAGGTTGCGCCCAGCTTCCAGGGCTTCGCCGATGTCCGAGATCGCCTTGCGCATGTGCGGGTTGCGCGTTCCCTGCGCCAGGCCATTGAGTGCCCTGAGTATCGGCACGCCGGCTCGCTCGAGCGCATAGATCTGCCGTGTGAACAGCAACAGGTCCTCGAGCCCTGGAAGGCGGTGGCCGAGACCGGGCAGCCGGAGGGTTCGCTCGGGCCGCACCTGGACGGGCGTGATGGCGACCGGCACGATGCCGCCGTCGCTGAGCAGTTTCGCCGCGGAGGCCTCGTTCGTCGCCTCGATCTCGCCCTCGCTGGCCGCTCCGGTCGCCAGTCTCCCGCGGTACTCGAAGCGTGGCATCAGCTCCCGTCCGTACCGGTGTTGGCCCCGAGGTCGGTGGCCGGTATCTCGTCGGGTGTGTCGGCGATCTCGCCGGCGACGCGTACCACCTCTTCGAGTGTTGTGATGCCCTGGCGGGCGTACTCGAGCGCGACCTGGGTGAAGGGAACGAAGCCCTCACTGAGGTTCGATGCGGTGGCGAAGTCGGCCGGATTCGAGCGGCGCATCGCGTCGGCCATCTCGGGGGTCATCTCGAGCAGTTCGAAAACGCCGATGCGTCCCCGGTAGCCGGTGTTGCTGCAGAAAGCGCAACCCTTGCCGTGCACGAAGTCACTGGCGATCGTCGGCTGCGTGGCAAGGGAGGCGATCAGGGCCCGTTCGCTCGACGTGGGCTGGTGTGGTTCGTTGCAGTTGCTGCAGACCCGGCGAATCAGCCGCTGCGCGATCACGGCACGCAGTGCGGTCGCGACGAGGTAGCCCTCGGCGCCCATGTCGAGCAGGCGGATCGCCGAGGTGATGGCGTCGTTGGTATGCAGCGTCGAGAGCACCAGGTGGCCCGTCATGGCCGCACGCAAGCCGATCTCGGAGGTGTCGTGGTCGCGCATCTCGCCCACCAGGATGATGTCGGGGTCCTGGCGCAGGGCGCTGCGGAGCACCTTGGCGAAAGTGAGGCCGATCTCCGAATTGATCTGCACCTGCTGGGTTCGTTGGAGCCGAAACTCGACCGGATCCTCGGCGGTGATGATCTTCACCTCGGGGTCGTTGAGCTGCTCGAGGGCGGCGTAGAGGGTCGTGGTCTTGCCGCTGCCGGTCGGGCCGGTGACCAGGATCATGCCGTGGGGCGTGTGGATCAGCTGGCGGAAGCGCTTGAGGATCGACGGTGGCATGCCCAGCTGTTCGAGATCGATCAGGCCGGTGCTCCGGTCCAGCAGGCGCATCACGACCGACTCCCCGTTCTGGGTCGGCAGTGTCGAGAGGCGGACGTCGATGCTCTTGATGCCGACACGGATGTTGAAGCGGCCGTCCTGGGGCAGGCGCCGTTCGGAGATGTCCAGGCCGGCCATGATCTTCAGGCGCGACGTCAGGGCGGAGGCGATGCTCGCCTCGGGCATCTCCTGCTCGCTGAGGATGCCGTCGATACGGATGCGCAGTCGCAGCACCTTCTCGTCCGGCTCGATGTGAATGTCCGAGGCCTTGGAGCGGACCGCGTCCTCGAACAGCGTCTGCAGCAGCCTGACGACCGGCGCGTCCGATTGCTCATCGCTCTGCAGCAGGTCGGCGAGGTTGAAGTCGGTCTCCTCGAGTTCGCTCTTGAGCTCCGTGGCCAGCGTGCTGATCTCGTCGCTGCGCCGGTAGACCACGTCCAGGATCGTGTTCAGATCGGACTCGCGGACGATCGCGGGTTTGATCTCGGTCTCGAGGCGACTGGTCAGGCCGTCGATCGCATAGAGGTCGCTCGGGTCGACCATGCCGACCAGGGCCGAGTCGGGCTCGGCCTTGAGGATGATGCAGCGGTAGCGTCGTGCGACCGATTCCGGCAGGCGCCTTACGATCTCCGCGTCGTAGCGGTAGCGGCGCAGCTCGATGAACGGGATCTGCATCTGCCGCGCGAGCAGGTCGAGGAGCACGTCTTCCTTGACGAAGCCGAGTTCGATGAGGGCCTTGCCGACTTTTAAGCCCGACTCCTTCTGGTACCGGAGCGCCTCCTGGAGCTGCTCATTGGTAATCAGGCCGCGCTCGATCAGCAGGTCGCCGATGCGCTTGCTGCGGGTCTTCTGCTCGTTGAGCGCCTCCTTCAGCTGATCCTCGCTGATGACGCCCTTCTCGATCAGCAGGTCGCCGATGCGGAGTTTCTTGTCCTGGTTTTCCTGCGACATGGCGGTGGCTCAGCTCCTCAGCGCCCTGAGCCGCTCGTTCGCGTAGCGGCGCAGGGCGTCGGAGAGTCGGGTGTCTTCGAGGGCGCTGGCGTAGGCGGAGGCAGCAGAGGCAGGGACCCCGAGCCGTTCCAGCGAAATGCCCAGGCCGACGTGCCAGTGCCCGGCGTCGGGCCGCAGCGCGACGAGCTGCCGGTAGATCTCGGCCGCGCTGTCATCACGACCACGCCGCTGCTCGATGGCCGCGAGCAGGGCGTGGTGGTCGGGCGAGGCCTTCAGCAACGGCGGCGCGGCGCGCAGCAGGGACGCGGCGGCGTCCAGCGCGCCGTCCTGCAGCAGCAGGCGTGCGCGCAGCTGGGCCAGGTCACTCTGTCCTGGCGCGAGGGCGAGACCGTCGTCGAGCAGCGGCCCGACTTCCCCGGCACGTCCTGTGGAGATCAGCAGCCGGGCCAGTTCGATGCGTGCGGCGGTCAGCCCGGGCAAGCTCTCGAGGGCTTCGCGCAGGCGTGTTTCCGCAGTCCGCGTATCGCCACGCTCGAGGGCGTCGATTGCGTTGCGGTGGAGGCGTTGAGCATTGCGCTCGGGGGAATCCGTCTCGCGTCGCACCACCGTGGCAGGTTCAGAAGCCGCGACCACGGGTGCCGGCTTTGGGTCCGTTTCGGGCATGGGTCGCGGGGGTGGAGCAGCCTGGGCGAGGGTGCTCTCTGGCGCGGCGTTCTCCGCCGGCGGCCGCGACGCTGACTTCGGAGTCGAGGGCTGCGCGTCGGGTTGGGCGGTGGGCGCCGTCGATGCCGGTGGCGCCTCCACGACGGCGACCGCGTCTCCGGCTACGGGCGCCTCGCCCGGCAGAGTTTCTGTTGCGACGACCATCGTGCCCTGACGCGGCGGCGCTGGCGTGACCCGCATGGCGGTCGCCTCCGAAGACGGCGGCGGTACGGTGGGATCGGTCGTGCTGGCCGGGGGCGGTTCGGCTGGACCCGGTTGGCTCGTGAGAGGTGGGGCTGCTGGCCAGAAGTGAACGGCCAGGCCACCTGCCACGATCAGCACCCCGACGGCAGCGACGCTCAGCCAGCCTCTGCCTGGCTTCGCGTCACCCTGCGCACCGCTGACCGGGCTGCGTAGTCCGGTCAGCGGGCTGGACCCGCCCGCCTGTGCCGGCTGGCGGGTCTCGAGGTCGCGAAGCATCTGGTTGATGAGGCTCACGGCACGGTTCTCAGGAAGTAGTACAACCCCGCAGAGGCGGACGCGACGGCACCAAGGGCGAGGCCGATCTGCAGTGCCGGACGGCTCGCCGAGCCCTGTTCACGGGTCTCCTCGGTGTCGTGGATCGCCATGGCCGCGTGCGATCGGGTGATGCGTCGTGCCCCCTTTCCATAGGCGGCCATCAGGGTCTTGTGCGCGAGGATGTTGAGCAGGCGCGGGATGCCCCGTGCGGCCCTGCAGAGGTCGTTGAGCGCCTTCGGTTCGAAGAGCATCTGCACGTGGCCGCCGGCGATGGCCAGGCGATGTCCGACATAGGCCTTCGCGTCGTCCTGGCCGAGGGGGCAAAGCGTATGGGCAAACGTGATGCGTTGGCGCAGCTGGCGCAGCTCCCGGGTCCCCAGCCGCTCGTCGAGTTCCGGTTGGGCGAACAGCACGATCTGCAGCAGCTTGGTCTTCGAGGTCTCCAGGTTGGAGAGCAGGCGCACCGCCTCGAGGGTCTCGCGCGGCATCGCCTGGGCCTCGTCGATCAGCAGTACGACCTGCTTGCCGGCGGTGTGGAGCTCGGAGAGCTTCTCCGTGGTCCTGAGCATCAGGCGATGCATGCCGTGGCTCGGCGTGTACTCGACGCCGAGTTCATCGGCGAATGCCGTGCGGAAGACATTCGGGCTCAGGCAGGGGTTGGGCAGGTAGGCGGTGACATAGTCGTCGCCGAGTTCGTTGAGCAGCGTGCGGCACAGCAGGGTCTTGCCGGTGCCGACCTCGCCGGTGATCTTGATGAACCCTTCGCCGCTGCGCAGCGACACCAGCATGACGTTGCGCGCTTCCTGGTGCCCGGGCGAGAGGTAGAGGAAGTCGGTGTCCGGGGTCAGGCGGAAGGGGTGATCGCGTAGACCGAAGTGCTCGAGGTACATCGTTTCACTGGGGCGGAGGAGGAAGACCGAAGCCGGTCTTGATCCGCCCACTGGCCTCGCTCTCGAGGTTCTCGAACCGGCCGCGCACTTGCTGGACCTCGCCGCTCCAGCCGTTCTCTTCGACCACCAGCGGACGCAGCAGGATGACCAGTTCGCTGCGGGTCGCGGCCTGCTGATCCTGCCGGAACAAGGGACCGAACAGCGGCAGTTCGCCGAGCACCGGCGCGCCCGCCTGGGTGGCGCGCGAGAGCTCCTGCATCAGGCCGCCGAGCACCACGACCTGACCGCTGACCGCGCGGACGATGCTGTCCGACTCGCGCACCTTGGTGAACGCCAGCGGCAGCTGCTGGTCCTCGCCGCCGATGATGAAGCTCTTGGTCTGGTCGGTGACCTCGGTGATCGACGGGTGGACGTGCAGGATCACCCCGCCTTCCTCGTCGATGCTGGGCGTCACGTCGAGGGCGATGCCCGAGAAGAACGGATTGACCTCGAAGGTGGTGGTGGTTCCGTTCTCGTCGCGGTCGACGTCCACGTCGGTGATGAAGTACTCGTCCGAGCCGACCTTGATCACGGCCTTCTGGTTGTTGACCGTCGACACGCGGGGGCTCGAGAGCACGCGGACGTCACCCTGGGTTTCCAGCAGTTCGATGAATGCCGAGAAGTCGCCCAGGTCCAGCGCCAGGGCGAAGGTGCCGCCGAATGCGGAGGTGGTCAGGTCGGTGTCCCGGGCGCCACCACCAAGGTTGATGTCTCTACCCGAAAGATCGGACTGGATGTCGAATGTTCCTGAGCCGAACAGTCCGTTGCCACCGATGTTGCCGATGGCGCCATCGTTGCCGATCAGGGCCCAGTTGATGCCGCTCTGGAAACCGTCCTCGAGGATCACCTCGAGGATCTTGGCCTCCAGGATCACCTGCCGGTAGAGCGCGCTGCGCAGCTCGGAGAGGTAGTCGCCGACCTCGCGCAGCTCTTCGGGCATGGCGCGGACGACGACCATGCCGGCCTGGCGGTTGACGACGACCGAGCGGCCTTCGCCGTTGCCGACGATGCTGTTCAGGCCCGATTCGAGCTCCTTCCAGAACTCGGACTTGCTGGTGGTTTCCACGTCGCTGCCCGAGAGAGAGGACGAGGTGCGTCCGCCCGCGCGGCTCTGGCGCGTGGTGTTCTCGCCCATCTCGACCTCGCGCCCGGCACTGACCCGCGTGCGCGATTGCCCGTCGCGCACGATGTCGAGGTAGCTGACGTAGAAGATGCGCGACTGCATGCGGGGCGGCAGGATCATGTAGCCGCTGCGGGTGCGGCGGAAGTCGTAGCCGTAGACGTCGCGCACGGTCTCGAGCACTTCGATCAGCTGGACGTCCTTCAGGGTCAGGGTGATGTTTCCGGTCACGTCCGGGTGCACGACCATGTTCTGCGACGTGCCCTCGACCAGCCCCATGAAGAAGGTGTTTGCCGGGACTCCGGCGACCGACACCCCGAAGCGCTCGCTGGGCGCTGGGGGCGTGGCCGCGCCTCCGATTGGCGGCAGCAGGGCGTCGCTGACCTCCGGTGGTGGCGTGGGCGGTGTGGGTGGCGCGGACGGGCTGACAGGTGGTCGTGTCGCGTTGTCGATCGACTCGACCGCCGAGATCTCTTCGTAGGGCACGCTGCTGCACCCAGCCAGCCAGGTGGCTCCGAGCGTCACCAGGACGAGGCAGCGCAGCATCGGCGAGTCCATCATGCCGAGGGTTTCATGATCCACCAGCGGGCTTCCTTATCGTGGATGGTAACAGCTCGAGCCTGACGCGGCGGCCGTCCTGTTCGATGACCACGGCAGTGGGCTGGATGGCCACCAGACGTCCGTCGCCGACGCGGTCGCCGACGAAGTAGCGTTGGCCGTTGATGGTGGCGATGCGACGCTGTTTCGCGATCAGCGTCGAATTCAGCACGAGGGTGGCCGGGGCGACCGCGGCGGTCGATGGTTCAGGCAAGGAGATGGGTGGACGCATCGGGTCGGGTGTCTGGGCAGCCACGACCTGCGCTGCGAATAGCAGGGGCAGCAGCAACAGTCGACGGGTATCACACACCGAGCCACTCCTCGCCGACACTGATGGTGTAGACCTCGATCGTGACGCGGTTGTTCGGGTACTCCCCGGCGTCGATCTCGAGGCGATCCCAGAAGAAGCTCCACGGCAGGGCCTCGAGCTCCTGGAGGTAGTCGAGGGCATCGTTGAAGCTGCCCTGCATGACGATGCGCATGCCGTGTCGATAGGCTTCGGCTTCGGGCTCGTCACGGTCGGGATGCGTGATCTCGAGCGGCTGCGGTTCTAGGTTTTCCAGGGAGAGCAGCTGCAGGCGTCCGGCGCGGGAGAGCACGGCCTGGAGCACGCTGGCCATCTGGTCCGGAGCGACCAGGCGACGGGTGACCTCGGCGATCCTGCGTTCGAGTAACGCCATCTCCTGTTCGAGCTGGGCGAGTTCACGCCGCGGGGCCTCGTTGGGATTCTTTGCCAGCTCCAGCTGCAGACGGGCGATCTCCTCGTTCTGCGTCCTGATGTCGGCCTCGACGGTACGCATGTCGCGGCCCAGTTGCGTGCGGTCGTCGAGCAGCGGTTGCAGCGCGAGCAGGTCGATGACCAGCACCAGGACGGCGAATGCCGTGCCCAGGATCAGCCACCGCTCGCGCAAGGGCCGTGAATCGATGTAGCTGGCGGTTTTGCGCCAGAGCTTCACGGCCGAGGCTCCGAGCGGATGATGAAATCGACGTGCCTCGAGTCGGCTCCGGCGTGCGTGATCTCGATGTGGTCGACGCCGCGCCCGGCCAGGGAGGTCTCTTCACCGAGGTGCTGCAGGTAGGTGGGGATGGCCGTCGGGTCGAGGGCGCTGCCCTCCAGGTCGATGCGCTGCCCACCGGTATCCATGCGGATCTGCCGCAGCCACAGGGTGTCGGGTTTGCGTTCGGCGAGATCGACCAGCACGGTCGAGAACCCGCTGCTGTTGCCCAGGAGATTGCCGGTCAGTGCCTCGTGGAGTGCTTGGTGTGCCGCTATCGATGCCCGGGTCTGGGCGATACGGGCCTGCAGGTCGGGGCTGGCGACGTGGGTCCTTACACGTGCACGCAGCGTCTCGAGGTTGCTGATGTTGAGCGCCTGGGTGTCCCGCAGGGCAGTGAGGCTGCGAATGCTCTGGCTGTTCTGGTAGCCGAGTGTGGCCAGCAGGACCAGGATCACCGCGCCCAGCGCAACGCTTGCGGACAGGAACCGGGAGGAAAAGGGACGTTTCGAGAATTTCTCGGTATCGGGTGGCAGCAGATTGACCTGCTGCCTCAAACCGCCACTTCCTCTTCGATCCGCAGGGCCGCGCCGATGGCGTCGATGGCGGCCGCCTGCAGGGCGCTGTCGATCGGTTCGCGGCTCTCGAGCAGCGCATTGATGTCGAGTGGGCGTGCCGGGATGTCGGCCATCTGGGTCAGGTGGGTGGTCAGTCCGGGCAGGTCGCCGGCGAACGGCAACTGGACCAGTCCTGATGGAGGAGGACGGCGTGCGCGTGACGAGTAGAAGTTGATGGTGCGCTGGACCTCGACGGTCAGGTTCTCCAGCATCGTGCCACTGTCGCGATTGCCTTCGGCCAGGCTCTGGAGTTCGTCACTCACCTCGTCGCCGAGGATGGCCATGTTGCGCGAGATCAGGAGCTGGCCCTTCTGGTAGCCGAGCATCTGGGTCGAGGTGTGGCGCAGCTGGACGAACAGCACGCCGCGTTCGCTTTCGGGCAGCAGCTCACTGATGTTGCGCTGGCAGAGCTCGACGATGTCGAAGGCGACCGGGACAAGTCCGGCCTCGGTCAGCGTCTGGCAAAACCCATCGGCGACGCTGCGGCGCATGATGGTGACGCCGAGTTGATTGCTTTCGCTATCCGCCGTGCCCTCGGCGACCTCGTAGGTGTCGATGACGGCCTCGGTGACCGGGTAGTCGATCAGGTCTGCGATGCGCCAGCGCAGGGCATCCTCGAGCTCGTAATCCTCGACCTCGGGCCGGTCGACCAGTGTGTGGATGTACTGGCTTGGGTGCAGGCAGAGCACGCCGCGCGATTTCTCGAGCTTGTGCTTCTTCACCAGGCGCCACAGCAGCACGCTGTGGACGTTACCCGCCTCGAAGTCGCAGACGGTGAGGGTAGGGGGCTGGCCGGGGACGCGTTCGACGTGGGTTACGGCCACGCCGCTCGGGTAGAGCGTTACGCCCGTTAATCCCGAACGTTTCCCGGGTCTTTTGAAGAAACTGACCAGCGGGTGATCCCTCGTTTGGGTCGAATCGGGGCGCTGTCGCACCGATGATATTATTTTCGAATCATTTTAATTACTTAGTAATTTATGTCAATGCATTTTCCAACTCTTGGCTAGCTGTTCAAGACGAGCGTCCCGGTCAGGTCGTCGACCGAGGAGAAACCGTGGCGTGCGAGGTAGTCGCCGATGCCCGAGTTGAGTTTCGAAAGCAGCAGCGGCTCGTAGAACAGCGCGGTACCGATGCCGACCGCGCTGGCGCCGGCGATGATGAACTCGAGCGCGTCCTGCACCGTCACGATGCCACCCTGGCCGATGATCGGGATGCCGTGCTCCCTGGCGACACGGTGCACCTGGTGCACCTTCAGCAGCGCGATCGGCTTGATCGCGGGTCCCGACAGGCCGCCCTGGTTGTTGCCGATCACCGGTGTGCGCGTCTCGACGTCGACGGCCATGCCCATCAGCGTGTTGATCACCGCGAAGGCGTCGGTTCCGGCGTCGATGCAGCGCCGGGCGTTGTCGGCGATGTCGGTCTGGTTCGGCGAGAGCTTGGTGATCAGCGGCTTGGAGGTGGCCGCGCGACAAGCCGTGACCACCCGCGCCGACATCTCGGGATCGTTGCCGAACGCCACGCCGCCCGCCTTGACGTTGGGGCACGAGATGTTGATCTCGATGGCGTCGATCGGCGAGTCATCGAAGATGCGCGTGACCTCGGCGTACTCCTCGACCGTGCTGCCCGAGACGTTGGCGATGAAGCGCGTCTCGTCGAAGTCGAGCTGCGGCAGGATCGCATCGACCACGTGGCGCGCCCCGGGGTTCTGCAGACCGATGGCGTTGAGCATGCCGTCGGGCGTCTCGTAGACGCGGTGTGGGCGGTTGCCGAGGCGCGGCTCGAGGGTCGTGCCCTTCAGGCAGACCGCACCGGCGTCGCGGTTCGAGAAGCCGTCGACCCGCGTATACTCCTCACCGAAGCCGACGCAGCCGGAGAGCAGCACCAGCGGTGTGGCGAGGCGCACGCCGGCCAGGTCGACCTCGAGAGACGGGGTGTCCTGCTCTCCGCTCATCGTTCCCTCGCCTGGTTCTGCCGATGTTCCACGTGGTTCTGTTCGAGCCCGAGATCCCCCCGAACACGGGCAATATCATACGCCTGTGTGCGAATGCCGGGGCAGGTCTGCACCTCGTCCACCCACTCGGTTTCGCGATGGAGGACCGCCAGCTCAGACGTGCCGGTCTCGACTACCGTGAATGGGCTTCGGTTCGCGAACACGCCGACCTCGAGGCCTTCGTCGCGTCGGTCGCGCCGTCCCGCCTGTTGGCGCTGACCACGCGCGGCAGCCGTCCATACCAGGAAACGCGCTTCGCAGCCGGCGACGCGCTGCTGTTCGGTCCCGAGTCGCGCGGCCTGCCGACGAGCTTCCTCGAGTCGTTGCCCGAGGCGCAGCGGTTGCGCATCCCGATGGTGCCGGGCAGCCGCAGCCTGAACCTCTCCAACGCGGTGGCGGTGGTGCTCTACGAGGCGTGGCGCCAGCACGGCTTTGCGGGCGG
>JAACFL010000275.1 GCA_009937385.1 Gammaproteobacteria bacterium
GAGACCAACTTAAAGAGTTTTTGATCCAAGTCAAAGTTGGGGATTCTACGTACCCCACCGGCATGGATTACCGACTCACGGGTGCCTCGTCACGCGGCGTATGCAGCAGACCGAGGGCGAAGAGCAGCGTTGCGACGACCACGATCGACGGTCCGGTCGGCGTATCGAGGCCGAGCGAGCCCGCCAGGCCACCGGCGACCGCGAGCATGCCGACCAGCGCGGCGATCACGACCATCTGCTCCGGAGTGCGCGCGAAGTGCCGCGCGGTGGCGGCCGGAATCACCAGCAGCGACGTGACCAGCAACACGCCGACCACCTTCATCGCGACCGCGGTGACCAGTGCGATCAGCAACATGAACGCCAGATGGACGCGGGCGACCGCGATCCCCTCGGCGGCGGCGAGATCGGCGTGCACCGTGACCGCGAGGAGTGGTCGCCAGAGCCACGCCATCACCAGCCCGACCAGCAGCAGCGTCAGGCCGATCCAGACAAGGTCGGTGGGCCCGACCGCAAGGATGTCTCCAAAGAGGTAGGCGAACAGGTCGATGCGCACCGATTCCATGCGGCTCAAAAGCACCAGGCCGGTGGCCAGCGCGCCGTGGGCGACGATGCCGAACAGCGTATCGGAGGCCAGGCGCGGCTGGTGGCGCCCGAGCGCGACCAGCAGCAGTGCGGTCACCAGGCAGGTGACGACGATGCCGAATCGCGGGGCCACGTCGAGCATCAGGCCGAGGGCAACGCCGAGCAGCGCCGCGTGGGCCAGCGCCTCGCCGAAGTAGGCCATGCGCCGCCACACCACGAAGCAGCCGAGGGGCGCGGCGAGCAACGCCACGCCGAGACCCGCGACCAGGGCGCGCAGCAAGAAATCGTCCATCAGTGTCCCTCGTGGCCGTCGGCGACCGCGCCCGAGAGGTCGTGCGCGTGATCGTGGTGGTGGGCATAAACCGCCAGGTCGGCCGCCACCTTGGGACCGAACAGCGCCAGGTACTCGGGATGCACGCGCACCGATTCCGGCTCGCCGTGGCAGCAGACGTGGTGGTTCAGGCAGATCACGCGGTCGGTCGCGGCCATCACAAGATGAAGGTCGTGCGAGACCATCAACACCGCGCAGCCGCGCCGCTCACGCAGCCGCGCGATCAACCGGTAGAGCTCGGCCTGGCCGGTGAAATCGATGCCCTGGGTCGGCTCGTCGAGCACCAGCAGCTCCGGGTCGGCGAGCAGCGCCCGAGCCAGCAGCACGCGCTGCAGCTCACCGCCCGACAGGCTCTGCACCGGGCTGTGCAGCAGGTGTGGCACGCCCACCTCGACGAGTGCCGCGTGCTGCGCGGGCACGCGTGCACGCCGGGTCAGCGTGAGCAGCCTGGAGACGTCGAGCGGCAGCACCGGATCGACCTGCAGGCGCTGTGGCAGGTACCCCACGCGCAGGCCTGGCTTACGGATCACACGCCCGGCATCGGCACGGTCGAGGCCGAGCAGCAGCCTGACCAGCGTGGTCTTGCCGGCGCCGTTCGGCCCGATCAGCGTGACGATCTCCCCCGGCGCGACGTCGAGATCGACGCTGTCGAGCAGCGTCTTGCCGGAGCGACGAACGACCAGATGCTCGGCGGAAACGAGCGCGGTGGATTCAGCCATCACTGCGCTCGGCGGCACAGTGCCGACACCACCCCTCCAGCTCGAGACGTCGCTCGGTCAGTGCGAAACCGCCCTCGTCGGCGGTGCGCTCGATCGCACGGTCCAGGCGTGCGTCGTGGATCTCCGCGACGGCGTGACAGCCCTGGCAGATCATGAACTGGCTGCCGTGCCCGCTGCCCGGGTGTTCGCAGCCGACGAAGGCGTTGAGACTCTCTACGCGATGAATCAGGCCGTGTGCCTGGAGAAAATCGAGGGCGCGGTAGACGGTGATCGGTGCCGGCCGGCTCTCGCCGTCGGCCATCCGGTCGAGCAGGGCGTAGGCCCCTACCGGCGCATGGCTCTCCCAGACCAGTTCCAGCACGCGGCGACGCAGCACGGTCAGGCGCGCCCCACGTTTGCGGCACAGCTGCTCGGCACGCAGCAACGCGGTCTCCACGCAGCTGGTGTGATCGTGCTCGGGCCGGGGGAACAGGGTGGTCGCCTGGTTCACGGGTTGCCAATGGCGGGGTCGGTTATGTTACTTTATAACATAACATGAATACGCCCGACCCCGACGACACCGAGGCCCCTGAAGAGGGCCCTAACCTCAAGTTCGCCGCCATCGTCAGCACGGTGCTGCTGAGCGTCGTGCTGATCGCGGTCCTCTACCTGCGCAGCAGCCAGCACCTGGCGCCCGAGAGCAGCGTGGTGGCCAGCATCGCCCCGCTGCACTCGCTGGTCAGCGGGGTGATGCAGGGTGTCGACACGCCGGTGCTGCTGTTGCCGGCGGGCAGCAGTCCGCATGCCCATCAGCTCAGTCCGACCGAGGCCGAGGCGTTCTACCGCGCCAAGGTGATCATGTGGGTCGACCCCCAGGTGGAGACCGTACTGCCTCGGATGATCGACCACCTGCCCAACCACGTTCACCTGCTGCAGGTCGGCAGCCTCAAGGGCGTGACCCGGCTCCCGGCGCGCACCGGTGGCCTCTGGGAAACGCAGGCCGAAAGAGAGGAACAGGCAGACGAGGCGCATCAGGAGGCGGACCACGGTCACGACGCGGACCACGACCCGCACGTCTGGCTCGACCCGCGCAACGCCATCGCCTGGGTCGAGGCGATCGCCACGGGCCTGGCCAGCATCGACGA
>JAACFL010000276.1 GCA_009937385.1 Gammaproteobacteria bacterium
CGCAAGAAGCTGCTGGCCGAGGCCGGCGGTGATGCACCGGGCATCGCCAAGGGTGACCACAAGCCCTACGTCAAGAGCTTCGAGGACGAAATCGAAGACGCCGAGACCATCCACTCCGGCGCGCACAATTACGTCACCAAGATCTTCGACGACATCCGCCTGGGCAAGGCGCTCGACACCGAGGAAGCCAAGGCCGTCGTCTCTGACATGATGGGCAGCATCATGCGCAACCCCGATGCGCTGGTGCTGTTGAGCAGCCTCAAGGCGTTCGACGAGTCCGAAATCACCCACAGCATGAACGTCTGCACGCTGGCGCTGGCGTTTGGGCGGTTCATGGGCATGGGTGTGGACCCGCTGCAGGAGCTCGGCCTCGGAGCACTGCTGCACGACATCGGCGAGACGCGGGTGCCGGAAGCGATCCTCAAGAAACGCTACGGGCTGACCCCCGACGAGACCCGCGAGATGCAGCGCCACACCGAGCATGGCGCCGAGATCCTGCGTGGGATGAAAGGCATCCCGACCAGCGCCGTCGACATTGCGCTGACCCACCACGAGAAGGTCAACGGCAAGGGCTACCCCAGCGGACTCAAGGGCGAGGACATCGGCCACTACGCGCGCATGGTCGCGATCATCGACGTCTACGATCGCCTGACCCACGTCGCCAACAAGCAGCGCTACATCACCAGCACCGATGCGCTGAAGAACATGTACGAGTACCGCAACGTGTTCTTCGACGGCGAGCTCATCGAACGCTTCATCCAGTGCCTCGGCATCTACCCGGTCGGCACGGTGGTGGAGCTCGGCTCGGGCGAGATCGGCGTGGTGATCTCGGTCGAGCCCGACCACCACCTGCTACCGAAACTGATGCTGGTGCGCGATGCGTCGAAGCAACCGGTCTACCCGCCGCGCATCGTCAACCTGCGCCACTACCGCGGCCTCGCCGAAAGCGAGAAGTACGCGATCCGCCGGGTGCTGCAGCCCAACGCCTACGGCATCGACCTGAAGAAATACATGCTCCGCGAGTTCATGTTCTGAACCCGCGCTCCGGTCTCGGCCGGACGCCCTTCGTTCCTACGACGTCGCGCTCTTCGGCTCGATACCGTACACGTGGATCTGCTCTGACTTGCCGCGCACCCGCTGCTTGCCGAGATCGGTGAACCTGTCACGCATGGACTCCGGCAACTCCAGGTAGCCGTCCCTGGACAGGACGATGCGGTACTTCAGGCGCTTGGTCAGCCCCTCCAGGCGGCTCGCGGTGTTCACCGCGTCACCCAGGAAGGTGTACTCGTAACGCTGCTCCGAACCGATCGTGCCGGCCATCACCTTGCCGAAGTGGATCCCTGCACCCATGTCGGGATGGCTGCCGTCGGGCAGCATGAACTGGCGAGTATGTTCGAGGATCTCGAGCACGCTCCTGACCGCATCCTCCACCGGGTTGTTATCGCTCTCGAGGCCATAGACCGCGAGCACCGCGTCACCCATGAACTTGTTGATGGTGCCGTTGTGGCGGGCCACGATGTCGCTCAGGTCGGAGAAGAAGTTGTTCAGGAACAGGATCACCTCCTCGGCGGAGGCGGCCTCGCTCATGCTGGTGAAATCACGCATGTCGCAGAACATGATCGCGACCTCGTCCTCCTGGCCACGCTTGAGCGCATCGTCGTCGGTCGACAGCAGCTTCTCCATGATGTTCGAACCGACCACGCGCTCGAGCGTCTTGTGCAGCCGGTCGCGATCGCGCAGGTTCTCGATCATGGCGTTGATCTGCACCGCCATCAGGCCCAGCTCGTCCTGCGACATGATCGGTGCGCGCAGGTCGAGATCACCCTTCTGCACGCTGCGCAGCACGTTCATCTGCTCCTGTAGGAAGGCGTGGATGTTGCGCGTGTAGCTGTTGATCAGGCGCAGCAGCAGGGCCAGCAGGGCGCCGAAGATGAACATCACCTCCAGCAGGAAGTAGAGCGGCAGCTGGTCGACGCGCTCGGCGCCGACGCTGTGGATCAGACGGTAGCTGCTTAGCGAGATGGTCACCGCGAGGATCAGGATGGTCAGCGTCATGACGATGCTGAACTTCTGCGCCATGGGAACCAGCGTGAAGCTGCCGTCGACACTGACCTCGTTGCGCCTGAACCAGCCCAGCTGGCGGCGCAAGGCGTTGTCCAGCGCGGCGAAGTAGCCGAACACCCCGATGCCGATCGCGATGTCCACCGACAGCCCGAAGGGTCGGCCAAGGAGCGCCACCTCGACCAGTAGCACCATCAGTGCCACCAGCAGGTAGATGCCGAAATCGAAGGCGTAAGCGACGATGCGTCGCTTGGCGAACGGCTGCAGCGTCTCCAGTCGCGGGCTGATCCAGTAGTCGGCAACCGCGGCGACGCTGAACAGGACGGCCAGCTGGATCGCGAGCGGGATGAAACGGCCCTGCCCAGCGTAGACGCTATAGATCAGCTCATGGCCAAGCACCAGGCCCAGGCAGATCGCAAAATAGGCGTAGGTCTGGAACTTTTCCGGCTGCCGCATCGGCTCGACGCATTCCGCCCGCGTGTGGCGTCAGTATACGGTTCAGTCGCGGTATGCGACAGGCGCGCCATCGATGCGCAGCGTGTCAGCGACAAGCGCGGTTCAATCGACCTCGAGCACCTCGGCGACGATTGATTTAGGCGTACCGATGAACAGGCCCGCGGTCGCCACGCGCATCAGCCCACTCGACCCCTTGATGTAATTCTGGATCGCCTCTTCCGAGTCCCACAG
>JAACFL010000277.1 GCA_009937385.1 Gammaproteobacteria bacterium
GGCTGTCTCGACGGCGACCGCATCAAGTGTTCGCTGCACGGCAGCCGCTTCTGCCTGCGCACCGGCCAGCCCCAGGAGGAACCGGCGGAGCACCCGGTCGCGACTTTTCGCGTGGCGGTCGAGGACGGGCAGGTCTGGATCGACCCGAGCCGGCCGAGCAACTGATCCGTACGTCTCAGGCGTCGTCGTCGCGCAGCGCGCTGACCTCGATGCGACCGTCTGGCGCGATGCTCACGCGCACCTGCCACGGCTGGCAGCAGACCGCGCAGTCCTCGACGTATTCTTGGTCTGCGTCGCCCACCTCCACCTGCAATTCGCCCGGCTCGCCGCAATAGGGGCAGGTCAGCGTGACACACTCGAGTCCATGCATGATCGAAGCGTAGTCGCTGACCGCTGTACGCGCGGCATGCTCCTGCGCTAGCGTGCGACGAAATCACCCGGGAGTTGGCGATGAGCGAGCGCGTGAAGGTCCCACCGGGGGCGTGCGACACCCACATGCACTTCTACCACCACCGCTATCCGGCCGCGCCAACGGCGCTGATCCATCCCCCCGATGCCTGGGTCGGCGCCTACCGTGACCTGCAGCGGCGGCTCGGTCTCGAGCGCGTCGTGGTGGTGCAGCCGACGACTTACGGGCGTGACAACCGGGCGCTGCTCGACGCGCTGGAAGAGCTTGGCGATGCAGCACGTGCGGTGGTGGTCGTCGACGATGGCGCGACCGATGCCGATCTCGAGGACCTGACGGCGCGCGGCGTGTGTGGCGTGCGCTTTCACATGCTGCCGGGAGGCGCGCTGCCATGGGACCTGCTCGAGACGGTCGCGGCGCGGGTCGCGCCGTTCGGCTGGCACGTGCAGCTGCAGATGAACGGCCGCGAGTTCCCGGAACGACTCGACCGTTTGCAGCGGTTGCCATGTCCACTGGTGGTCGACCACGTCGGCCGCTTCATGCCGCCGGTGGCGCTCGACGATCCGGCGTTTCGCGCGCTGTGCGAGCTGCTCGACGGCGGGCGCTGCTGGGTCAAGCTGTCGGCAGCGTATGAATCTTCGAGGGCCGACGCCCCACGCTACGGCGACGTCGCGCCGCTGGCACGCGCACTGGTAGCCGCCGCGCCGGAGCGCATGCTGTGGGCGAGCAACTGGCCGCACCCAGGCCAGGACCCGGTCCCCGACGACGCGCGAATGCTCGACCTGCTGGCCGACTGGGTCGACGACGAGGCCACCCGCGAGCGCATCCTGGCGACCAACCCGGCGGCACTCTACGGCTTCGCATGAGACGGACTACCAGGGCAAGCGCTCGCCGTCGAAGGCGAGGAAGGCGCCGTGTTCGTCGGGTCCGGCCGAGTCGATGACCTTCAGCAGCGCATGCACCGTGTAGGCCGGCGGGAACAGCCATTCAGGATCCACGTTCGCCTGGAACGGCTTCGACAGCCCGGTGTCGGTGGTCCCGGGGTGCAGCGCCAGGACGACGGTGCTGCGCGCGGTGCGCGCGAACTCGATGGCGACGGTGCGCGTGAACATGTTCTGCGCCGCCTTGGCGCCCCGGTAGGCGTACCAGCCGCCGAGCCGGTTGTCGCCGATGCTGCCGACGCGCGCTGACAGGCTCGCGAACACCGCGCGCTCCCGGTGCCGGAACAGCGGCTGGAAGTGCTTGGCGACCAGCAGCGGGCCGGAGGCGTTGACCTCGAAGCTGCGCCGCAGCGCATCGGGCGTCACGTCGGCCAGTCGCTTCTCGGGTTGCAGGTCGCCGTCGTGCAGCAGCCCGGCGCAGTTGACCAGCAGGTGCAGGCGCGGGCCGCCTGAAGAGACCTCCCTGGCGACACGGGCGATGCTCGCCTCATTGGTGAGGTCGAGCGCGACCGGGTGGAACCGGGCATCCGCGTCGGCGAGCTGACGCAGGTCGTCTGCCGATCCGGGATCGCGACAGGTCGCAAACAGCTCGGCGACGTTGGTGCAGGCCAGCAGCTGACGCACGAACTCGAGGCCGATGCCTCGGCTCGCACCCTGCACCAGCACGCGCGCAGCGGACGGAAACGACGCGAGCGCCGCCGGGTCGGCGGCGGGCGCGGGGCGCATCAGCCGACGCGCACCGTCGCCATCATGCCGCCGCGCTGGTGGTCCAGCACGTGGCAGTGAAACATCCACTCGCCCGGGTTGTCGGCGACGAACGCGATCTCGGCCGTCTCCTCGCGGCGCAGCAGCACGGTGTCGCGCCACGGCGCCTGCGGGACCGCCTCGCCGTTGCGCTTGAGCACCCGGAAGGTATGGCCGTGCAGGTGGATCGGGTGATCCCAGGCGGATTCGTTGCGTAGCGCCAGCACCACGTGGCTGCCGAGCGGCAGGTCGAGCAGCCGTGGGTGTTTCTCGTGCCCGGATGCGACGCCGTTGATCGCCCAGGCGAGGCCGTGCTCCCTGACCAGCGTACGCAGGTCGGTGTCGACGCCGTCGAGCTGCGCCGCGGCCAGGCCACCCATCGCGCCGCCGGCGAAGACCACGTCATGGCGCGTCGCGTGGGCCAGGTCGGGTTCGGCGACCGGATTCGGCGCGAGCGCGATTGGCGCCTGCGAGGTCCCATCGCGCAGCGGTGACTCGTCGGCGTAGGCGAGGCGTACCAGGTCGAACGGCCGACGCGGGTAGTAGTCGTCGGCGACCGCGAACTCGACCCCCGGTTCGTGGATGCAGTCGAGCACGACGTCGGCACGCTGGCCCGGGGCCAGCGTCACCTGGCCGGTCGGCGCCTCGAA
>JAACFL010000278.1 GCA_009937385.1 Gammaproteobacteria bacterium
CGGAACGGCAGCTGCTCCTTGAACACCCGGTGGCGATAGCCGAAGACGCTCGCCAGCGTCTTGACCGGGTACTCCCACACCAGCAGCCCGTCGTCGGCGATCCACGAGGTGTACTTGTTGTTGAAGATCAGCTGGTCGACGTCGAGCAGGCTGCGCAGGTTTACGCGCCAGTACGGCAGCGTAATGCTGGTCCAGCCGAGCGCCTGCCAGCCGAGGAAGTGGAACCAGTCCGGCGGGTGGCTGCCGACCATGAGCGTATGACACAGCAGTGCGCGCACCCTCTCGTCAGCCTCGGCCGCGGCCAGTGCCAGCGGCGATCCGAACGAGTAGCCGAGCAGTGCGACCGGGCCGCTGAAGCGGTCGGCGTAATGGTCGATGATCGCCGAGACGTCCTCGACCACATCGTCGACCGTGAACAGGCCCCGGTCGCCGTTCGAGCGGCCGTGACCGCGCAGGTCGACGCCGACGACGTTGAACCCCTGGCGTGCAATGGAGTCCAGGAAGTTGCGGTACAGGGCGGCATGGGTCGCGATACCCGGCAGGAACAGGACCAGCGGGTCTTTCGGGGCGCTCTCGTGCAGTTCGCAGTAGAGCGGCAGCGGACCGACGTAGGCGGTCTCGGGCTCAGTGGTGCGGGTGTCGAGGGCGGTATTGGGCATGGGTCGTTCCCGAGCGGGTGCGCAACGATACCCCCTCGGGGATAGGATGTCACTGCTGCAGCGCAGCTTGACATGAGGCGTGTATTTCGGCGGACAGGGTGGTGTTTTTGTCGGACTGAAGTCCGACCCACACTGGGGCCAACCAGGCATTCCTGTGGGTCGGACTTCAGTCCGACATTTGAAATCCCCGCATGACCAAAATCAGCGTTAGAAGGGCAACAGGATCGTCTCAAATAACATTCCACATGAATGGCATGTGAAAACTCCATGATTGAACGTGAGTTCACCCCGGCCACCGGTCTCGCCAACCCACACCTGCAGACCCTCTGGGCCCCGCTTTTGCGCCGCGCACCGCGTCCACCCCGCCGTCGCGAGACGCTCGAGCTCGCTGATGGCGACTGTGTCTACCTCGACTGGTGCGAAGCACCAGGCAACCGTGACGACGCACCATTGGTCATCCTGCTGCACGGCCTCGCCGGCTGCTCCGTCTCGAGCTACATCCTCGGGCTGCAGGCGGCTCTGTCGGAACAGGGCCTGGAGAGCGTGGTGCTGAACTTCCGCGGCAGCACGGGCGAGCCCAATCGCCTCGCGCGCAGCTACCACTCCGGTGAGACCGGCGACCTCGATGCGCTGGTGCGCCATATCCAAGCACGCTTTCCTGGACGCCCACTCGCGGCAGCCGGGTTCTCACTGGGTGGCAACGTGCTGCTGAAGTGGCTCGGGGAACAAGGTGACGGCGCCAGGCTCGTCGCGGCCTGCGCGGTCTCGGTACCGCTGCGACTCGATCTCTGCGCGACGCGCATGGACCAGGGCTTCTCACGCCGCTACCGCGACCACCTGCTGACCATCCTCAAGCGACAGATCGATTCAAAGCGGGAGCGTTTCGCGGCCACTGGCAACGAAGCGGAGCGTGCCCGGCTCGATGCGCTCAACGGCTGGCGGGAGTCACGCTCGTTCTGGGAGTTCGACGATCGCGTCGTCGCGCCGCTGCACGGCTTCACCGGGGTCGACGACTACTACGCGCGCTCGAGCAGCCGGCAGTTCCTCGCCTCGATCCGCGTACCGACGCTGCTCATCCAGGCCGAGGACGATCCGTTCATGACGCCAGAGGTGCTGCCTGAGCCCGATGAGCTGAGCGATAGCGTGATCATGCAGGTCACTTCGCATGGCGGCCACGTCGGGTTCATCGAGGGGTCGTTGATGCAGCCGAATTACTGGCTGGAGAGGCGGATACCGGACTACCTGACGCAACAGATCGGGTTGCGTTACGTAAACACCGATTGACGATCGGGCCGTGGGCAGCCGTGCTCCATGTACGAAGACAATTGAGGAGCGGCCCCCAGGCCGCGATTCACGATGAAGTTATCGCGCCGTAGGCGGCGCTGATACAGCGGGAGACCTCAACTCATCCGGCAGCCAGACCGTGGAACTGAAACTCTGCGTCAGCCTTCCACCACCCGGTTTCGCCCGCCGTGCTTGGCAGCGTAGAGCGCCTTGTCGGCGCGATTGAGCAGCACGTCGAACCCGTCGTCACCATCCAGCGCACACACCCCGATGCTGATGGTGAAGGAGAGTTCACTGGATGGGGTCTCCAGGCGCATCTTCTCCACCTGGGCACGGATGCGCTCGGCGAGGATGTTCGCGCCGGTCAGTGGCGTCGACGGCAGCAACAGCGCGAACTCCTCGCCACCGAGACGACCGAGCAGGTCACTGGTGCGAAGCACCTCGTGACACTCCCTGGTCAACGCCTTGAGTGCCTGGTCGCCGATGTCATGGCCGTAGGTGTCGTTGATGCGCTTGAAGTGGTCGACGTCGAGCATCATCACCGAAAGCGGGTAGCCATAGCGTCCGGAGCGTGAGAACTCCGACCGCCCCTGCTCCATGAAGTGGCGACGGTTGGCGATGCCGGTCAGCGGGTCGGTGCTGGCGAGGTGGCGCAGGCGCGCCTCCATCGCCTTGTGCTCGGTGATGTCACGCACCGCGAGCACCAGGGCCTCCGCACCCCGGTAGTACATGCCACGCACCCGCGCCTCGACCGGGAAGGCGCTGCCGTCGCTACGCAGATGC
>JAACFL010000279.1 GCA_009937385.1 Gammaproteobacteria bacterium
TGCTTGTGCGTCGCTCAGCGCAGCGCGCCCTCGAGCGCGACGTGCACGCGGCCGCCGGGTTGTGCTGGGCCGGCCATTCGCAGCAGTTCGCGCGTTGCGACGTCGGCAGCCTGTCCGGGTGCGAGGTTTGCCGCGAGGGAATAGCGCCCGTCGGTCGCCAGCTGCACCCGCCCGTCACCTTCCATGGGGCTGCCTGGAAGCATGCGGAAAGCGATCTCGAGGTGGTTTTCGTCGTTGACCTGCAACGTTCCGTCGGCCGCGCCGATGCGCAGCGCGAGCGGGGCGCGTAGCGCCCCATCCCTCAGCTCCAGGCGTCCCTGGGCCGAGCGCGGCCAGCCGTCGCTGCCAAGCCCCAGTTCGACGCCCTCGACCACGACCCGTCCAGACGCGTCGAATGCGGGTGCCGGGAGCGCCGTGCCGAGCCAGGCCAGGTCGAGCTCGCCGTCCAGACGGTCGACGACAAACTGGCCAGCGAAGCTGCGGGCCAGTTCGACAGTGGCCCTCGTCGGGCCGGCAAGCACCTCCACGTCGAGGCCGAGGCGGCCCGTGAGCAGGGCAAGCGGCCGCCAGCGCCAGGTCAGCCCGTCGACCGCCAGGCCGCCGAGTGTGGCGCCCTGCGCGCGCCCCGAGAGCGGGTGGCCGTGCAGGGGCCCGAGCCGGGTGCCCGGCAGCATCGCCTCGAGCGGACTGCGCAGGCGCTCGGCGGGCAGGCCCACGAAGAGCGCCAGCAGATAGGCGGCGAGCGCCGCCGCGACCAGCCGCCCACGGCTCACGCCGCGAGGCCAAGCAGCAGGCGTGCCTCGATGCGTCCGGCTTTGTCATGGCGTTCCATCTGCACGCTGCGTGGCGTGACGCCAAGGCGTGCCAGCGCCTCGAGCCAGCGCAGGGTGGCTGCGTAGTTCGCGTCGCCGAGCCAGACCCTCACCTCGCGGTCACCCTCGGGTGCGAGTCGCTTGATCGCACCGGCGAGCCCGGCCTCGTCCGCCGAGCGGTCGATCAGGCTGAGCAGCGAGGTTCCGTCGTCGCTTCCGGTCGCACCGAGAGGGGCCAGTTCGCGCAACTCGGCCGAGGCCGACTGCATCCAGGCCAGCTGGGCGCGCTGTTGGGCAACGCGCGAGGCCAGTCGGGTCTCACGCACGGCCAGCGGTTCCCAGGCCACCAGGTAGACCAGCAGCACGACCAGCAGCACCGCACCGCCGGTGATGAGGCGCTGCTCACGTGGTGCTCGGGCCTGGAACCAGTTCACGCGCCGGGCTCCCGCAGCGTGACGCTGCCACGCACCTCGCCCTCGACGCTGCCGAGCGAGCCGATCTCGGCCTCGACGCCGGCGAGCGTCGCGAAGCGCCCGCGCAGCCGCTCGAAGTGGTCGAAGCCCGGCATGCGCAGCTGCAGCTGCAGCGTGCCATCGCGGTAGTTCAGGCTCGCCAGTTGCCAGTCCGACTCGGCCGCAAGCGCCTCTCCGGAGGTCGCGAGCAGGTCGAGGAAGCGGGCGCCACCGGTCCCGCCGCGACGCGCTTCGAGTTGCTGGCGCAGCTGGGCGACGGGGTCGACGATACGCGTGATCCCGGGTGCGCTGTCACGCAGGATGGCGTGCATCTGCGCCTCGAGACGGGCGCTCTCGGCGCCCATCCGCTGCACCTGCCAGAGTCGTTCGCCGAACAGCAGGACCAGCAGGCAGGCGGCCAGCGCGAGCGGTTGACGCCAGTCTTGCCAACGGCTGCCGCCGTCGGCTTCGCGCGCGAACTCGCCCTGCAGGAGGTCGATCGCGGGCTGCTCGGCGCTAGCACTCGCGAGCAGCGATTCGAAGTCGGGTGCCTCGGCTGGGGTGAGCGCGGCAAACTGCCCACGCAGGGCGCCAAGCTCTTCCGGGTCCAGGCCGCACAGGGTCAGTTCCGGCGATGGCCCGTCGTTCTCGGCGAGAGCGCCGCGCAAAAGTGCCGTCACCTCGTCCCGATCGAGCGCGTAGCCGATGTAAGGACCGCTACGCAGCACGGCGCGCTCCGCGTCGCACGCCAGCAACCAGCCCCCATTCGGCTGCGGCAGCGCCAGCGGTTCCGGGAGCAGCGCCTCTGGAGCCAGGCCGGCCGTGTCGAGAGCGGTCAGCCAGGCGTCGAGCAGGGCGCGGTCGATCACGGCAACCGGCACCGTCCCGTCGGCCTCGCGCAGCCCGTGCGCGAAATGCAGGCTGGCGACGTCCGCAGCGAGCCGCTCCTCGAGCGCGTACGGCACTGCACGGCGGATGTGCTGGGGCTTGCGGCTCGGCACTGCCGCGCGGGTCAGCAGCACGCTGCTGCCGGGCGCGATCGCGATGACACGACGGCCGTCTGCCAGCGACGTGCCCTCGGCGAGCGCATCCGTGCCGCGGGCGGTGATCCGGCCCGCATCGCAGGCCAGCCAGGCGACCGGTGCGGCCGGGTCGTCGGGCAGGCGCAACAGCAGTCGGGCGCCCATGGCTAGAGGTTCTCCCGGCTGCGACGCAGCGTCGTGACGCTGCCTGCCTCGCGTGCGACCAGGCTGGCCAGGCGCACCCGGCCGCGTCCGAAACGCGCCTCGCCGGTGAACTGGAAATGTTGGCTGCCGACCGCCAGCGGCAGCTCGGCGAGCTCCGCACGCGGCTCCTTGCCGGCCAGCGCCTCGACCTGGTCGAGGAACGCGTCGAGGCTGGCGTAGGCGTCATCCTCGCCGTCGACCGCGAGCTGCTCGGCGGTGG
>JAACFL010000280.1 GCA_009937385.1 Gammaproteobacteria bacterium
GTGCGAACCTTCGAAGGCGGCCACAAGGTCATCACCTACGTCATCCTTGTCTGAGAAGAAAGTGGGTAACGGAGGAGGGGTGGGCCAACTGGCCCGCCCCTCTGCTTTTGCACTCGACAGTTGCGCGTGCGCCTGTCAGCATTTGCGCCCACATGCAAGCCGGCACAGGGAGTGATCCGCAATGAACAGCTACCGTATCGCAGTAATTCCCGGCGACGGCATCGGCAAGGAGGTGATGCCGGAGGGCATCCGGGCACTCGAGGCGGCGGCGGGCCGTTTCGGTTTCAAACTCGAGTTCGAGGCCTACGACTGGAGCTGCGAGACCTACCACGCCACCGGCCGCATGATGCCGGAGGATGGCCTCGAGCGGCTGGCCGACTGCGACGCCATCTACCTCGGTGCGGTGGGCTTCCCGGGCGTACCCGATCACGTCTCGCTGTGGGGGCTGTTGATCCCGATCCGTCGCCACTTCGACCAGTACGTCAACCTGCGCCCGGTGCGTCTGTTTCACGGCGTCGAATGCCCGCTGGCCAACCGCTCGCCGGGTGACATCGACTTTCTGATCGTGCGCGAGAACGTCGAGGGCGAGTACTCGGAGTCGGGCGGGCGGCTCTATCACGGCACCGAGCGCGAGCTGGCGATCCAGGAGTCGATCTTCACCCGCCACGGCACCGACCGCATCCTGCGCTACGCCTTCGAGTTGGCGCAGAGCCGCGTGAAGAAACACCTGACCTCGGCAACCAAGTCCAACGGCATCATCCACACCATGCCGTTCTGGGACGAGCGCCACGCGGCGATCGCCGCCGAGTACCCGGACGTGCGCACCGACAAGTATCACATCGACATCCTGACCGCGCACTTCGTGCTGCACCCTGAATGGTTCGATGTCGTCGTTGGCTCGAACCTCTTCGGCGACATCCTCTCCGACCTCGGCCCGGCGGTGACCGGCACGATCGGCATCGCGCCGTCGGCCAACCTCAATCCCGAGGGCACGTTCCCGTCGATGTTCGAGCCGGTGCACGGTTCGGCACCTGACATTGCGGGGGAGGGCATCGCCAACCCGATCGGCATGATCTGGTCGGGGGCGATGATGCTCGATCATCTCGGCGAGGTGGAGGCGGCGAAGGCGATCGTCAAGGCCATCGAGCGGGTCCTCTCCGGCAGCCAGCTGCGCACCCGCGACATGGGCGGGCGCGCCTCGACCGAAGAACTCGGGCACACCATCGCCGGTCTGATCTAGACCGGCCGTTCCCGTATTCCCACCGGCCGCGGGCTCACCTGCTGAGCCCGGGAATGGGCATCCTGTGTCCATACCTCGACCGCCTGCCGGTGAGATCGTACCGATGGACCTGTTCAGCGAACCGCTTGCGATCGTCGACCTAGAGACCACCGGGGGGCGCGCCGCGCGTGACCGCGTCACCGAGGTGGGCGTGGTGCTGGTCGACGCGGGGCGGGCGGTCACCGAGCACGCCTGGCTGGTCCATCCCGGGGTGCGCATTCCGCCGTTCATCAGCCGGCTGACCGGCATCGACGACGGCCTGGTCGCCAACGCCCCGCCGTTCGAGCGTCGTGCCCATGAGCTGCTCGAGCTGCTCGAAGGGCGGCTGTTCATAGCTCACAACGCGCGCTTCGACTTCGGTTTCCTGCGCGCCGAGTTCGCGCGCCTCGACCTGCGCTTCACGCCTCGCGTGCTGTGCAGTGCGCGGTTGTCGCGGCGCCTGTTCCCCGAGCACCGCCGTCACAACCTCGACAGCCTGGTCGCGCGCCACGGCCTGGAGGTGGCACGTCGCCACCGGGCGCTGGACGACGCGCGCGCGGTCTGGCACTGGCTGGACCGCGCGGTGCGGCCGCTGGTGGCTAGCCGGGTACAGGGTGCGATCGAGGCGCTCGAAGCGCGGCCTCTGCTGCCGCAGAGGCTCGACCCGGAACTGTTCGGTCGCCTGCCGGACGGTCCCGGGGTCTACCGTTTCTACGATGCCGAGGGCCAGCTGCTCTACGTCGGACAGAGTGGCGACCTGCGTCGCCGCGTGGGCGATCACTTCCGTCCCGGGGGTGCCGGCGGCCGCGGCGCGCGGATGGTCGCGGCGGTGGCCGACGTGAAGTGGGAAACGACCCGTGGCGTGCTCGAGGCGCGCCTGCGCGAGTCCGCGCTGATCAAGCGGCTGCGACCGCTGCACAACCGGCAGTTGCGCCGCAGCCGCGAGCTCTGCAGCTGGTGCTGGGCGCCTGGCGGGGATGGTGATCGGCCACCGCAACTGGTCGTGCTCGACGGTGAGTGCCCGGGTGCGCACGACGTGGAACATTGGGGCCTGTTCCGCAGCCGGCGCGCGGCGCGGGAGGCCTTGCTCAAGCTCGCCAGGGCGCGACGGCTCTGCCTGCGCCGGCTCGGGGTGGAGCGGGGGCGGGGTGCCTGTTTCGGCGCCCAGCTCGGTCAGTGCGCGGGCGTCTGTTGTGGACGCGAAAGTGCCGCCCAGCACGACCTGCGCCTGCTCGAGGGCCTTGCCGCGCTGCGGCGCTTCTTCTGGCCGTACACCGGGCCGGTCGGTCTCCGCGAGCGTGACGCGGCTGGTGGGGTGCGCGCGGTGCACGTGATCGACCGCTGGCGCTGGCTCGGCTGTCTCGAGGACATTGACCTGCCGGTCACCGAGATGCGGGTCCCGCGGGACCCGCTCGATCTCGATCAGTACAAGATCC
>JAACFL010000281.1 GCA_009937385.1 Gammaproteobacteria bacterium
GGTTCGTGCTGTTCGCCTCGAAGTTCGTGATCCTCGGTGCGATAAACCAGCTCTTCGGCGACGAGGTGGTGTTCACCGGCCCGGCGCACGGCGTCGTTGCCTTCATCGCCGTCGTGTTCGCAATCATCATTGCCGAACAGGCCATCATCCGCCTCCATCGCGCGCTCGGCTCAACCTCCGGCCGCTCCCTTTGAGTGCGTCGTCTGCCGCAACGAACCCACGGGCGCCGTTCCTGCACGGGCTCGTCACGGTCTAAAATCAGACAAGGAGGTCATGCCACGCAACGCAGCCCAGGCCTACCGGCTGCCACTACGTCGCAAGCCATGAAAGGGAGTACTTCGATGAATCGCCAACGTCACCTGCCCCGCCTGCTGACCCTGCTCCTCGCCCTCGTCGCCATAGGCGGCTGCGCGAACATGGATCAGATCTACAGCAGCACACGCCATGAGAACCTCGGGCTGCAGGTCGGTGACCTCGAAGCACACGGCATCGCATTCATCAGCACCTCGGCGAGCACCGGCCGCGAGGAGGACCGCCAGGCCGCCGCGCTGCTCTTCGCCCAGGTCCTGCGCGAGCGTCACCCGGACCTGCGCGTGGTCACCCTCTCCGAGACGCTCGGCAGGGTCAATGCCGCCGATCTCGCCGACGCCTACATCGGCATGTACGACGACTACCGCGACACCGGTCTGATGAAGAAGGACGTCCTGAAGAAGCTCGGCAGCGCGACCGGATCACGCTATCTCGCCCAACTGAAACTCTCGGCCTTCGCCCAGGAGACGTACACCCGCTTCGGAGCACTTGGCTTCCGCATCGTCAACACCAAGGTCGCGCGGGTGCGGATCTACTTCCAGATCTGGGACAGCCAGAGCGGCACGATCGCCTGGGAGGGCGTCGAGGAACTGGTGAGCTCCGATGAGACCGCCTCGGAGAGCCTGGTCACGTTCGACATGGTGATCGAGGAGAGTGCGCGCAGCCTGATCGACCGGCTGCCCCAGGCCGTGAGCTCGAACGATCCGAAGACCGATGCACCTTCAGGCCAGACCGGGGCCTCATAATCAAGAATCATGACCAAGGCAGGATCGCCAGCCTCGTACCCAGAGTGCTGAACGCGGTCATGGTCCCGCTTGATCCGAAACGTCACGGGCGTGTTTGCTGCCCGGCCCTGCTGCTCGTCCTGGTCATCTTCTGGCCTTATCCCCTCCCGGCCGAGAGCGCCACTCTCGAGGGCGAGATCCTGGTCGAGGCGCTACGCACTGGAGGCTACAACCTCTACTTCAGGCACGAGGCCACGGACTGGTCGCAGACAGACCAGGTTCTGCAACCCGGTGACTGGACCAGTTGCGATCCGGCACGAATCCGCCAGCTCTCCGCATCGGGACGTGCCAGCGCGATCCGCACCGGAAAAGCGATGCGCGCACTCGCGATCCCGGTCGGGCGGGTCTATTCCAGCCCCTACTGCAGGGCGGTGGAGACCGCCGAGGCGCTTGGCCTGGGCCAGGTCGAGACGACGGTCGACGTCATGAACCTGCGCGTGGCAGATCATTTCGGAGGGCGAGAGGCGATCGTCGCGACGGCCCGGAAACGCCTCGCCGGATCGCCCGCCCCGGGGCGTAACGACGTCTACGTCGCGCATGGCAATGTCGCCCGCGCGGCAACCTCGGTCTACCCAGGAGAAGGCGAGGCATTGGTATTCATGCCACGGGGCGACGGAGGTTTCGACTTCGTCGGACGCCTCTCCCCGAATGCCTGGCAGCGCCTTGCCGGGATCGCCAACTGAACCGTCGAATGACTGCACCGACCTTGGCTATAGTTGTGTAACTAGCTTGTCGCACCGGCAAGAGAATCCAGACAGGGATAGTGCAATGATCGAGTGGAACAGCGACTACCTGACCGGGATCGACGAGATCGATCTGCAGCACCAGTACTTCACCATGCTGATCAACCGGATCGAAACCAAGATCTCGAGCATCGCCCTAGACGAAGGCCACAGCCCATTGTTGAACGAGTTGATCTACTACGCCCGCTTCCACTTCCTATCCGAAGAAAACGTCATGGCCGAGGCCGGCTATCCAGAACTCGACACGCACAAGCGGCTCCACTCCGACCTGATCGAACAACTCAACAACGAGATCCAGATGCTCGAGAGTGACCTGGTCGAGCCGACGCATATCATCGACATGCTTGTGTCGTGGTTCCGTGTCCATACGCTGGAGGAGGACGGCAAGTACGCGTCCTTCATCGTTCGCCAGGGCACTCTCGGGACAGCCCACTGAACCACTCTTTCCCGGCCCCAGGCGCCTCGGCGTTCGCCCTGCTGATCCTCGCCTGCACCTGGTCGACACCCTCGGCCGCGATCGGCAACCTCGGCGGTTACCGGACCCTGGGCCTGACCTACTGCAGCGAGTACGCGCAGGCCCATGCTGCCGCGCTCGGCGCCAACGGCACGCTGGATCGCGACTCTGGTCCTTTCGCGGCCCACGCCGGATTCGTCCTCGGCTACTTCAGCGCGTTTAACGCCTGGGTGGTCAACGACATCGTCGACATCACGGACAACGCACCGTTCGAGCAGCTGTTCGCGTCGCTCGCCGACCACTGCCGCGAACACCCCGACGAAACCCTGGCGCATGCCATCGAGGCACTGGTATCCAAGCTGTGGGCAAGCCGGGACGGGAGCCGGGT
>JAACFL010000282.1 GCA_009937385.1 Gammaproteobacteria bacterium
CTGCACCAGGTTGGTGAGCAGGAACGCGCGCAGCGACGGGTCGGGGATCCATTGCGCGAGCCGTGCGTCGGCCGCCGCACGACTCGGCAATGCGTCGAGGTCGAGGCGCCGCAGCGCGGCGACCACGTCGTCCTGGTTGCCGCGGTAGGCGCGCGGTGCGATGTCGACCACCAGCAGCCGGGCGACCCGCCCGGGGTGTTCCAGCGCGAAGCGCATCGCGGTCTTGCCGCCCATGCTGTGGCCGAGCAGCGTGACCGGAGCGTCCGGCGAGAGGCGCTCGAGGAGTGCGGCCACGTCGGCGGCCATGGCCGGGTAACCGGTGTCGGGAGCGTGCGGCGAGGCGCCGTGGTTGCGCAGGTCGGCGACGATGACCCGATGGTCCGCGGCCAGCTCGCGCGCGATACGACCCCAGTTGGCCGCAGAGCCGAACAGGCCGTGCAGGATCAGCAGCGCCGGCCCGTTGCCCTGTTCACGGTAGTTGAGATCGACGGTCACGCTGCCCCCCCTGGTCGTGGGGACAGTGTAAGGAAGAAGACGGGGTCGGAGTAAGTCGCGTCGCGGAAGAAGACGGGGTCGGAGTAAGTCGCGTCGCGACCTACCCCGACCCCTGCCGGTCAGATCGCCTCGGCATCCATGCGGATCGCCCCGCACGGGCACTCGGCGGCGCATAGCCCGCAGCCCTTGCAGTAGTCGTACTTGAACTCGAAGCGCTTGCCTGGGCCCAGCTTGGTGATGGCGTTGTCGGGACACACGCCGTAGCAGTTGTCGCACTCGAAGCAGTTGCCGCAGGACATGCAGCGGCGCGCCTCGAACAGCGCGTTGCCCTCGTCGAGGTCCCCGAGCACCTCGGCGAAGCCCGACTGGCGGCGAATCACCTCCAGGGCCGGCTGCACGGTGCGGTCGGCGTCCGAGTAGTACCAGGTGTTGAGCATGTCGGAGCCGACCACCTCGTGTTTCGGCGGCTTGGCGTAGGTCGTGCCGTTGAGGAAGGCGTCGATGTTCCGCGCCGCCTTCTTGCCGTGGCCGATGGCGGTGGTCATGGTGCGCTCGGAAGGCACCATGTCGCCGCCGGCAAAGATGCCCGGAATGCCGGTCTGCATCGCCGGGTCGACCTGCATCACGCCGTCCTCGACGTGCGCCGCCTCCTGGCCCTCGACGAGAGCGAAGTCGGGATTCTGGCCGATCGCCAGCACCAGCACGTCGGCGCCGAGCTCATCCATGCGCCCGGTGGCCTTCATGCCCTCCTCGCCCTCGACCATCTCCTCCATCACCAGCGCACCGTTCTCGATGCGGCGAATGGTTCGGAGGTTGGCCAGGGTCACCCCCTCGAGCAGCGACTCCTCGATCTCCATGGCGTGGGCCGCCATGCGCTCGCGGGAGCCGCGCGTGACCACGGTCACCTCGCGGGCGCCGAGCCGGATCGCCGAACGGGCGACGTCCATCGCGGTGTTGCCGCCGCCGTAGACCACCACGCGGCCGCGCAGGCCGGTCTGGGCGTCGTCCTCGACCGCGCGCAGCACGCTGACGCCGTCGAGCACCGGCACGCTGCCGTCACCGGGGATGTCGATCATGCGCGCCTGGTGGGCGCCGACCGCCATGAAGCAGGCGTCGAAGCCTCCCTCCTGCATGGTCTTTGCGACGTCCTCGACCTTGGTGCCCATCTTGAAGGTGACGCCCATCTCCTGGATGCGGCCGATGTCGGCGTTGAGCTTCTCGCGCGGCAGGCGGTACTTGGGGATGCCGTAGCGGAGCATGCCGCCCGGCTTGTCGCCGGCGTCGAACAGGGTCACGTCGTGGCCGAGGCGGCGCAGGTGGTAGGCCGCCGACAGGCCACCGGGACCGGCACCGACGACCATCACGTGCTTGCCGGTCGGCGCGCCGGGATCGACGGTCCAGCCGTACTTGGTTGCCTGGTCGCCGAGGAAACGTTCGACGGCATGGATGCCGACCGCCTCGTCGACGTCCTTGCGGTTGCAGGAGGTCTCGCACGGGTGGTAGCAGGCGCGGCCCATGACCGAAGGCATCGGGTTGTCGCGCATGATGGTGCGCCAGGCGGCCTCGTAGTTGCCCTCTTCGGCGTGGAACAACCACTCCTGGATGTTCTCGCCGGCCGGGCAGGCGTTGTTGCACGGCGGCAGGCGGTCGAGGTAGACCGGCCGCTCGGTGCGCCAGGAGCCGGTCTTGTTCAGCAGGCTGCTGCCGACCTCCAGCGTGATTGCGAATGGCTTGTTCATCGGGCGTCCCCCGCGGTCTCGAGCAGACCGAATTTCTTGATGTTGCGGTCGGCGATGGCCTGGACCCCCTCGAGCTGCCACTCGTTGCCACGCTTGAGGACGTGCGCGAAGCGGCGCTGCAGGCTGAGGTACTCGTTGACCGGCGCCGGTCGGCGCAGCTTGGTCGAGCTGGTGATCTCGCCGTCCTCGGCCTCGAACAGCGGGTAGAGCCCGCACTCGACCGCCAGGCGGGCCAGCTTGACCGTGTCGGCCGGCTTGGAACCCCAACCCAGCGGGCACGGCACGAAGATCTGGATGTAGCGCGCGCCGCGCATCGACATCGCCTTCTCCACCTTGTGCTCGAGGTCGTGCAGGTTGGAGACGCTGGCGGTGGCCACGTAGGGAATCTCGTGGGCCATGGCGATCAGCGGCACGTTCTTGCCCTTGCCGAACTCGGCCC
>JAACFL010000071.1 GCA_009937385.1 Gammaproteobacteria bacterium
AGGTACTCCTTGCCGACGATCTCCTGCAGCGACGGCCACCACTTGGATTCGTACTCTTCACCGAGGCCGTTCTGGGTGTAGGTCTTCAGGTGGAGGAAGTACGCGCCCACCGGGCCGTAACCGTCCTTGAACCGCGCGAGGACGATGCGGTTCTCCATCTGGGTCATCTTGGCGCCGGCACCGATCAGCAGCCCGTACGCCGAGCCCGACGACCAGGGCGCATACCAGACACGGCCGGCACCTTCGCCGACCGAGCGCGGCTTGTAGATGTTCGACGCGCCGCCGGCGCTGACGATCACCGTCTTCGACTTGAAGACGTGGAGATCACCGGTGCGGACGTTGAAGCCGATGGCACCGGCGACGCGGTTCTCCTTGGCCTCGTCCATCAGCAGGTGGGTCACGCAGATCCGGTTGTAGACCTTGTCGGCGGACTTCTTCGCGGCCTCGGCCACGATCGGCTTGTAGGACTCGCCGTGGATCATGATCTGCCAGCGACCTTCGCGCTGGTAGGTCCCGGTCTTGGGGTCGCGCATCAGCGGCAGGCCCCACTCCTCGAACTGGTGCACCGTCGAGTCGACGTGGCGCGCCATGTCGAACAGCAGGTCCTCGCGGACCATGCCCATCAGGTCGATGCGCGCGTAGCGCACGTGGTCCTCGGGGTTGTTCTCCCCGAAGCGGGTGCCCATGTAGCAGTTGATTGCGTACAGGCCCTGCGCCACGGCGCCGGAGCGGTCGATGTTCGCCTTCTCCGAGATCACGATCTTCTTGTCGCGCCCCCAGTACCTGGCCTCGAACGCGGCACCCGTGCCACCCAGGCCTGCACCGCAGACCAGGATGTCGATGTTGTCTTCTACGACCGTTTTGTAAGCCATCAGTAGTACACCCCTTCCTTCAGCTTGAGCCCATTGGACTCAAGGGTATGCAGGTCGCCGTCATCGAAGCGAATGTACTTCGGTTCGTTGAACAGCAACTGACTGTCACGCTGCGCCTGGCTGGGCGGCTCGGCGTCGCGCAGCTGCGGGATCGCGGTGCCCCAGGGCTTGGTCGTGATCGGCGCGAGCAGGTCGATGTCCTTCTTGCCGTTGCGGAACTTGATCCGCCATGCGATGAGGCCCTTCTCCTCGTCGCGCTTGACGCGCACCGAGTGGCCGAGCGGAGCGAAGTCGGCGTAGCCGCGCACGTCGATCGCCTGGTGCGGGCAGGCCTTGACGCAGGAGTAGCACTCCCAGCACATGTTCGGCTCGATGTTGTAGGCACGGCGCGTGACCGTGTCGATGTGCATGATGTCCGACGTCATGTATACGAAAGTTGGCATTGGGCTTACTCCGGTTTCTCGAGAGCGGATCAGTAGTGGCGAGGGGCTTCACGGCTGATGCCAAGCCCCATGTTGGGGGGGTTGCTCCCCATGTATTCCTTGATGTCCGGGAACCGCTCGTGCACGGCGGGGTCGGCCGGGTCGTACTCGTCGGGCAGGTTCTCCTGGCTGCCGTCCGCCTTGGTGACCTTCTTCTGGAAGGCGGCGGCGGGCTTGAAGAACATGTGCGCGAGCTTGGACCAGTAGACCGTCCCGAAGAGCACCGTGGCGCTGATGACGAACAGCGCGAAGAGCAGGTTGGTCAGGACGCCGGCTCCGGCCTGCTGGGCGAACGACCAGAGGAGGCCGAAGGTCGCCGTCGAGAGCAGGCCGAGGATGAAGATGTCACCGCGTCCACTGATCTGATACCAGTTCTTACCTTCCGCGGCGACGTCGACGCGAATCGAGAACCAGAACCAGTAGCCGCCGACACAGAGGCTCAGCGCACCGAGGTGCCAGAGGAAGGTGAGCAGGACGGGTGCTGCCACGTCCGGGGTCGGGTAGGCGAAGATCAGGATCGCGGACGTCACCACGAAGATGATGAAGCCGTACATCGTGAACAGGTGCGAGATCCGCCGATTGACGTTGCAGAACTCGGAGGAGGTGAGCACCTCGTTCGCCACGGTCTGCACGGCAAGTCCGATCTTCTCGGCGCTGGTCACTTCGCGCTTGGCGCCCGCCTGTGCCTTCTTCGCGTTCGCGAAGAAATACTCGGCGCTGCGCTTGTGCAGCATGTCCAGGATGGTTCCGCCCGCGACCAGGATGATCATCAGGACCACGTAGGCCTGCATCACCGCGGGCGATATGAGCATTGAAAGCTCTGCAAAGGGATTGTGAATCATCGAACTTCTACCTCCTGCAGCGCCGGTGGTTAGTGCCGGCGCGATGGGCCCCTTGGGAGCCCGGTTCAGCGGACAGGCGTCCGTGCAACGGGCTCCACGCATCTTCTTAGGCTTGGTTGAACTCTCGTGCGGTTATGACGAGCTGATTGCACGGGATACGATCGAATACCAGCCGAGCGAGATGCTATTGCGCGGATTCGGGCAAGACAAATCAATGTATTCTAGCTGTGCATTAATTCTGCTGATGGTTTGCCACGAATTAAGCTTATGGGTGCGGTGGGCCCGAGGAACAGGGTGGACGAAGCCATCGCTACACAAACCCGGTCGTGGGGCGCTGATACCTGGCTGACCAGCAGCCTGCCGACAGCCACCCGGGGGCCTGCCTCGATGGTGCGGCCAGGACGCACGATCAGCCTTGGATCTGAATATTCAATATATTTGAATATATATATCAGAAACTTCCGATTACATTGGGAATGAACTAGTAATATTCTCATTTATGTCAACGATTAGTGGCGATATCACGTATTCGTCATATCGGAACATATAGGAGAATTCCAATGCAGAAGTCACTCGTACATCGCATCCTCGCCACCGAAGCGCAGCTGGGCAGCCTGGCGTTGCGCCTGCCGGTCGGCATCATCTTCATGGCCCACGGTGCACAGAAGCTGTTCGGCTGGTTCGGCGGTTACGGTCTCGAGGGGACCGGCCAGTGGATGGCATCGATCGGCCTCGAGCCGGGCTACCTGATGGCGCTGCTGGCCGGTTCCGGCGAGTTCTTCGGCGGGCTGGCGATCCTGCTCGGTCTGCTGACTCGCCCGGCGGCGGTGGCGCTCGCCTTCACGATGGTGGTGGCGATCTTCACGGTGCACATCGGCAACGGCCTGTTCATGTCCAACAACGGCTACGAGTTCGGCCTCGCGCTGCTCTCCGCCTCGGTCGCGCTGGTCGCGCTCGGTGGCGGCAGCTGGTCGCTGGACCGGGTGCTGGCCAGCGGGCGCGCGCAGGTGCACCAGGTGGCGGTCGCACACGGCTGAGTCTTACCCCGCTCCTAGAAGGCCCCGCTCCGGCGGGGCTCTCTTTTTGCGCTCCTCTCCGAGCCACCTGCATGGGTGCTCGCGAACTCGGAATGGCCTGCATGCCGTCCTGCACCCGGGCCGGCCGGGTGGGCTCTGTTCGGTCTGGGTGAAAAAAAATTCTGAATCCGGGACCTGAAACGCGGTCCGCTGCGTCATTGCCCGTAAGCACGCAACTGACGCACTCGAACGCGGACAGGATGGGTGCCCAGGGACCGGCAACGGCCCGGACAAAACGCAGCCAACAGAGAATGAGGAGAGAATCATGTCCGACAAGAAGAAACTGGTGATCGTGGTGACCCGTGGTTTCGACGACGAGCGTTCGTCGGTGGCGTTGAGCATCGCCAACAGCGGGCTCAATTCGGGACTCGAAGTCACGATGTTCCTGGTCAGCTCGGCGGTCGACCTGGTGCGCAAGGGCGCGACGGTCGTCTCGCAGCTGAATCCGCTCGATCCGCCGCTCGGCGAGATGCTCGACAACTTCATCGCCAGCGGTGGCCACATCCTTGCCTGCCCGCCGTGCGCCAAGGTGCGCGGTTACGGCCAGGACGACCTGCTCGATGAGGTGCAGGTGATCGGCTCGCCCGCGATGCACCAGCTGATCGGCCAGGGCGCCGCGACGCTGACCTTCTGAGCGACAGGGTGCATTGCCATGGTCCCACGCTCCCGGCCAGCCACCTGGCCGGGAGCGCGGGCGGCTCCCACCCGGCCCGTCTGCCGGGCGCGGCGAGTTGCGGTGTCGCGCGAGAGAAGCGGTTAGGATCGGTGCAGCAGCGGGGCGAGGTGCGCGCGGCATGGTGCAGGAGGAGGCGAAGGCCTGGTTCAGCCGGAACGTCGAGGGGTGCCTCGACGGCCTCTACGGGGTGGCGTACCGGCTCACGCGCAACGGCGCCGATGCCGAGGACCTGGTCGCCGAGGCGGTGGCCAAGGCCTGGGCCTCGCTCGCGACCCTGCAGGACCGGTCACGCTTCAAGCCGTGGCTGTTCCGCATCCTCAACAACTGCTACATCAGCGACTACCGCAAGAAGGCGGTGCGCCCGATCCAGTACGGCTACGATGAACTCGGGAGCGACGACGAGGAGGACCTCACGGAGTTGCTGATCCGCCTGCCGGACGATTTCCTCGGCTGGTGGGGCAGTCCCGAGCACGAACTCGCCAACCGTCTGATGGCGGCCGACATCGTGACCGCCATCGAACGGTTGCCCGAGGCGTACCGGGTCACCGTGGTGCTGGTCAACGTCGAGGGGTTGAGCTACGACGAGGCCGCGGAGGTGCTCGGGGTGCCGCCGGGCACGGTCCGCTCGCGCATGAAGCGTGGACGAACGCTGTTGCAGAAGGCGCTATGGGAACACGCCCGCGAGGCGGGACTGATCGGTGACGAACATCGCGAGGCAGGCACGACATGAATGGCGGCAGTGACAACCAGAATATCGACGACATCGGCTGCATCGAGGCGATCAACGACCTCTACGCCTACCTCGACGGTGAGCTGACCGATCCCGAGACGGTCGCGAAGTTCGAGCACCACCTCGAGCACTGCGCCGCCTGCTACTCGCGCATCGAACTGGAAACCGCGCTGGGACGACTGATCCGCGACAGCGCCGAGGAGAATGCGCCGGTGCGCCTGCAGCGACGCCTGCGCAAGCTGATCGACGATCTCTAGCCGGTAGCGCCGAGGGCCGGCAAAAAAAGGCCCCGCGTGAAGCGGGGCCTGGAGGAGCTGGTTGCAGGTCTTGCGTCAGGCGGCGTAGCGCGTCTTCGCCTCGCGCGCCGCGCGTGCCTGTTCGGGATCGTAGGCCGCGCCCGACCAGAGCATGTCGTAGGCGATCTCCTCGTTGCCGTTCTCGCACAACTCGAGCACCTCGCGGAACAGCGGCTGGAAGGTCGGCGAGCGGTGCGAGGCCTCGTGTTCCTCGAGGCTGTTCCAGAAGGTGACGACCAGCGCCTCGCGCCCCTTGAGCGGGCTATCGACGGCCTGGCCCACGGTCGAGCCCTCGTTGGAGACCGCTCCGCTGTTGAGGCAGACGAAGCCGCCGACGAAACCGGTATCCGAGTGGTAGGTCTTGACGTTCTCGCACAGCACCGCGACCCGCTCCTCAAGCTCGTCGACGCTGTAGCCGGGCTTGAGGATGACGCGGTTGACGGTGATGGCGCCGTTGGCGGGAAAGCCGGGGATGAAGCTCATGGCGGTTCTCCTCGTTCGCTGTGAAATAATTCAGTTAATAAGCATATTAGCTGGTTCTATAATTAAATCATACTAATTTACTTGGTCAAGAGACCCGGACGGGTTTCTGTTGACCTGGATCAGGTCGTCGATGGATCGGGGTGCGGGGGATTCAGCGGATCAGGATGAACAGCGCGCTGCGACCCCGTTGCAGGTTCAGCAGCAGCTGGCCACCGTTGGGATCGACTTTGCGCAGCTCGGCGGTGGAGGCGACCGGACGGCGGTTCAGAGACAGCACGATGTCGCCCTCGCGCACGCCACTGCTCCATGCCGGACTGCCCCGCTCCAGGGTGCCGACCAGCACCCCATTGATGCGCCCGTAGAGCGGATGACCCGGGCCGAGATCGCTGAAGCGCGCGCCGGCCAGGCGCGGGTCGACCTCGGCGCCGTCGAGGTGGGTGGTCGTGGGTGCCGCGACTTCGAGACGCAGACTGCGCGGGGAGCCGTCACGGATGATCTCGAGACGGATCACCTCGCCGATGCGGTGCAGGCCCACGGTGTTGCGCAGCTGGCTGGAACCGCGAAGCGGCTTGTCGTTGACGGCGACGATGACGTCCCCGGGTTGCAACCCGGCACGTTCGGCCGGGGAGCCGTCGAGCACCTGCGACACCACGGCGCCGCCCCCGTTGGCGATGCCAAACGCCTCCGCGAGCTGCGGCGTGAGGTCCTGCAGCACGATGCCGAGCTGGCCGCGCCGCACCTCGCCATGCTCCACCAGCTGGGCGACCAGCTCGCGCACCATGCTGGCCGGGATCGCGAAGCCGATACCGACGTTGCCGCCGGAGGGGGCCAGGATCGCGGTGTTGATGCCGACCAGTTCACCACGCAGGTTGACCAGCGCGCCGCCGGAATTGCCCGGGTTGATCGACGCATCGGTCTGGATGAAATCCTCGTAGCCCTCGATGCCCAGGCCGCTGCGGCCGAGGGCACTGACGATCCCCGAGGTCACCGTCTGGCCGAGGCCGAACGGGTTGCCGATGGCGACCACGAAATCCCCGACCCGCAGCGCGTCCGAATCGGCCAGCGGCAGCTCGCCGAGGTCGTCGGCGGTGACCTGGATCACCGCGATGTCGGCCTCGGGGTCGGCGCCGACCAGCGTCGCCGGCAGTGCCCGACCGTCGCGCAGCGTGACGCTGATCTCCTGGGCCTTGGCGATGACGTGGTGGTTGGTGACCACGTAACCCTCCGCTGCGTCGATGATCACCCCCGAGCCGAGGCTCTGGGTGCGACGCTCGCGACGCGGCGTGGGCAGGTCGAAGAAGCGGCGGAAGAAAGGGTCGCTGAGCAGCGGATTCTCGCGTACCTGGACCCGGCCGCGCGTGGCGATGTTAACCACCGCGGGCGTGACCCGCTCGAGCATCGGTGCGAGCGTCGGCAGGGGCTGGCCGTCGACTTCGGCAGGCAGCGCGGCCTCCGTCACGGGAGAGGCCAGCAACAGGGCCAGTGTCAGCAGGCGCCGGGCTCGTTCAGCATGGGTCATGGAGGTCATCACTCGAACTGTAGCCGTACGGGGTGGTGTGCAGCCGGTCGGTTCTGATCCGCGCATTCACGTTGCCGCCGATATATGGACCGAAGCCAGATTTTTCAAATAGCTGCATTCGATGAAGGGACAATTGCCCACGCCCATGGTGGAGTTGCCCCGGGGAGAGCACAACATGTAGTGTTTTCGTGTTGCATTGCAAAATCTTTTCTGTATCTTGATGAATTCCAAGAGTATTTCATAACTTCATGATATTCATGATTATTTAATGCCATTTTTGGGCTTGACAAAGGCTGTTTTCGAGGCCTAGTCTCACCGACGGCAACACAACATCTTGTGTCCTAAGACACCCCGGGCCGCAATGGCTCGAAACCTATAATCAGATCAACAACCTGGGGGAAGATTCCTGACATGAAGCCGGCGCGCCTGAAAGTTGTATCCGCAGACGAGGCAGAGATCCCGCTGCAGGAGGCCTCGCTCGACATCTGGGACAAGAAGTACCGTCTCAAGAGCAAGGGTGGGGCCATCGTAGACCAGACCTTCGACGACACCTACCGCCGCGTGGCCCGTGCGCTGGCCGACGTCGAGGCAACCCCCGAGCTGCGCGAGAGCTGGTACGAGCGTTTCGTCTGGGCCCTGCGCCACGGCGCGATCCCGGCCGGGCGCATCGTCTCCAACGCCGGTGCCCAGGAGCACAAGCCGGCCACCTCGACGATCAACTGCACCGTCTCCGGCACCGTCCGCGACTCGATGGACGACATCCTGTCGAAGGTCCACGAGGCGGGCCTGACACTGCGCGCCGGCTGCGGCATCGGCTACGAGTTCTCGACGCTGCGCCCGAAGGGGGCGTTCGTCGCCGGTGCCGGGGCCTACACCTCCGGGCCGCTGTCGTTCATGGATATCTACGACAAGATGTGCTTCACGGTCTCGTCTGCCGGCGGTCGGCGCGGTGCGCAGATGGCCACGTTCGACGTCGGCCATCCGGACGTGCTCGATTTCATCCGCGCCAAGCGCGAGGACGGCCGGTTGCGCCAGTTCAACCTGTCGCTGCTGGTCACCAGCGAGTTCATGGAAGCGGTGCGCGACGACGCCATGTGGGCGCTGGCGTTCCCGATCTCGCTGCAGGAGGCCGAGGTCGACGGCATCGATCTCGAGGACACAGAGCAGGTGGTGTGGCGTGACTGGCCGATCAAACAGGGCTATGTCACCGACGCCAGCGGTCAGGTCGCCTGCAAGATCTACCGGCAGCTGCGCGCGCGGCGCCTGTGGGACCTGATCATGACGTCGACCTACGACTACGCCGAGCCGGGGTTCATCCTGATCGATGCCTACAACGAGATGAACAACAATTGGTTCTGCGAGAACATCCGCGCGACCAACCCGTGCGGTGAGCAGGGCCTGCCGCCCTACGGCTCGTGCCTGCTGGGCTCGATCAACCTGACCCGCTTCGTGCGCGAGCCGTTCACCGAGAACGCGCGTTTCGACTGGGAGACCTTCGCCGACGTCGTCGCCGCGTTCACGCGCATGCTCGACAACGTGGTCGAGATCAACGGCCTGCCACTCGAAGGCCAGCGCCGCGAGATCGAGCGCAAGCGGCGCCACGGCATGGGCTACCTCGGTCTCGGTTCGACCCTGGCGATGCTGCGCATGGCCTACGGCTCGCAGGACTCGCTCGAATTCACCGAGCGGGTCACGCGCGAGATGGCGCTGGTCGGCTGGCAGACCGCGCTGGACCTGGCCGAGGAGAAGGGCCCCGCGCCGATCATGGACGAGGAGTTCGAGGTCACCGCCGAGATGCTGCGCAAGCGCCCCGAGATGACCGACGACGGCATCAAGGTTGGCGACAAGCTCAAGGGCCGTGTGCTGCATGCCCGCTACAGCCGGTACATGCAGCGCATCGCCAGCGTTGCCCCCGAGCTGGTCGAGCGCCTCGCCGAGGTGGGCGCGCGCTTCACCCACCACAGTTCCATCGCACCGACCGGGACCATCTCGCTGTCGCTGGCCAACAACGCCTCGAACGGCATCGAGCCGAGTTTTGCGCACCAGTACTCGCGCAACGTCATCCGCGAGGGCAAGAAGAGCAAGGAGAAGATCGACGTCTTCTCGTACGAGCTGCTCGCCTACCGCGCGCTGGTCGATCAGGACGCCAGTGCCGAGGACGCGCTGCCCGACTACTTCGTCGCTGCCGACGACATCGCACCGCGTCAGCACGTCGACGTGCAGGCCGCGGCGCAGAAGTGGATCGATTCGTCGATCTCCAAGACCGCCAACGTGCCGACCGATTTCCCCTACGAGGAGTTCAAGGAGATCTACCTCTACGCCTACGAGCAGGGACTCAAGGGCTGCACCACCTTCCGCTTCAACCCGGCCGCGTTCCAGGGCGTGCTGGTCAAGGAGAAGGACCTGGCCAACACCACCTACCGCTTCGTCCTCGACGACGGTGCGGTGGTCGAGGTCAAGGGCAACGAGGAGATCGAGTACGACGGCGAGTCGCACACCGCCGCCAACCTCTACGACGCCCTCAAGGAGGGCTACTACGGCAAGTTCTGACGCCGTCAGCCGCAGGATTCAGAAGACATGAGCATCAAGATCGAAAAGCAGATCGTCGACTACGAGGTCGTCGACGACAAGGCCAGCAAGGGTGTCGCAGAGGCACAGCAGCAGCCTGCGATGGAGGAGCGCAGTGCCGCTCAGGTCATCCAGATGCACGAGAAGGTGGAGCGGCCGGAAACGCTGCGCGGCTCGACCTACAAGGTCAAGACGCCGCTCTCCGAGCACGCGCTCTACCTGACCATCAACGACATCATCCTCAACGAGGGGACCGAGCACGAGCTGCGCCGCCCGTTCGAGATCTTCATCAATTCGAAGAACATGGACCACTTCCAGTGGATCGTGGCGCTGACCCGCATCATCTCCGCGGTGTTCCGCAAGGGCGGCGACGTCACCTTCCTGGTCGAGGAGCTCAAGGCGGTGTTCGATCCGCGCGGCGGTTACTTCAAGAAGGGCGGCAAGTACATGCCGTCACTGGTCGGCGAGATCGGCGACGTGATCGAGACCCACCTGAAGACCATCGGCCTGCTCAAGGGTGACGAGCTCGACGAGCATCAGCAGAAGCTGATCGCCGAGAAGCGCGCCGCGTTCGAGGCGGCCGAGGCGGCCAAGGTCGCGCCCGCCGTGGAGGCGGACAGCGACTTCCCCGACGGTGCGACGCTGTGCGTGAAGTGCCAGACCAAGGCGATGATCCAGATGGACGGCTGTCTCACCTGCCTGAACTGCGGCGAGTCGAAGTGCGGGTGACGCACCGGGCCTGAGGGGCTGCCCACGTGCGCGTGATGATCGATCTCTGCGTGGTGCCGATCGGCGTCGGCGTGTCGGTCTCGGACTACGTGGCCGCCTGCGAGCGGGTGCTCGACGAGGCGGGACTCGAGCACACGCTGCACGCCTATGGCACCAACGTCGAGGGCGAGTGGGACGCGGTGTTCGCCGCAGTCCGGCGCTGCCACGAGACAGTGCACGACATGGGTGCGCCGCGGGTTTTCACGACGCTCAAGGTCGGGACCCGCACCGACCGTGCACAGAGCATGCAGGACAAGCTCGACAGCGTCGCGCAGAAGCTCGGTAAGTGCTGAGGGGGCCGCGACTTGCGATGGCATGATGACGTAGAATCGGGTTAACCACTTGCCACTAGGGGTTCGCCGATGGCCAACATCCTGATCGTCGACGACTCGCAGACACAGGTTGCCAACCTGCTCAAGATCCTCGAGCCCGAAGGGCACGCCATTGCCGTGGCACCCAACGGCGAGGAGGGTGTCGCCAAGGCGGTCGCCGAGCAGCCCGACCTGATCCTGATGGACGTGGTGATGCCAGGCCTCAACGGTTTCCAGGCCACGCGCAAGCTGAGCCGCGATCCCGCCACCCAGCACATCCCGATCATCCTGGTCTCGACCAAGGACCAGGAGACCGATCGCATCTGGGGCATGCGCCAGGGCGCCAAGGGTTACCTGGTCAAGCCACCGGATCCCACCGCACTGCTCGACCTCATCGGCGAACTTCTCGGTTGAGGTGCAACGTGGCGGATTCCCGCCAACGGTGTTCGGTGCCCGCGGGCACGGGATCTTCGGCTGAAGAGGGCTGAAGGCAGTGTTGCGCCTGCTCCACGGTCTGCCCCTGTTCGCCGGTCTGCTGCTGCTCGACCAGGTGATCAAGGTCGCTGCGCTCTCCCTGCTCGGTGCAGAGAATCCGTTCGCTGGCCTGCCGGTCGTCGCGCTGGTGGCACAACTCAACGCGGGAACCCTGTTCGGCTTCGGTGCCGGCGTCGGCGATGCGATGCGCTGGCCAGCGGTGGTCGTCGGCGTGGTGCTGGTCGGCCTGCTCTGGCTTGGCGGCCGTGCCGACCGGGCCAGCGAGGGTGCCGAGGGTAACGGCTGGTGGCTGTGTGCCACCGGCGTCATCGGGAACCTGGTCGACCGCATCTGGTTCGGTGGGGTCATCGAGTTCCTGCATCTCAATCTCGGTCCGGTGACGCTGTCGCTGAACCTCGCCGATCTGCTGTTCGCCAGCGGCCTGGTCCTGCTGACCCGCGACACCGTGGTGCGCATGACGACGCCGCGCCACAGCCAGGTGCCCCTGAGCAAGCCGCCGGAGGTGATGCCGGACCTGAGCAGCCTGCCGCGCGGTATCGACAACGTGCGCATCGACGTGCGCCTGAGCCCGCAGTTCGAGGCCGCGGCACGACGCCTGATCTCCAGCCTGCTCTACCAGCACATCGGCCACGAGCGCTACGGCGCCAAGCCGACGCCACCCTCGCGCCAGGAATTCACCGATTTCCGCACCGCGTACACGGCCCTGATCGGTGCGGTGGTGCGATTGGCCAAGCAGGAGCAGCGCCCCTACCGCCGAGGTGACCCGCGAGTTCGACGTGCAGATCGGGCACCTGCGCGGCATCCTCGGCAGCGATGTCAAGGGTGGGCGCAAGATGCTCCTGCACGAGCACATCACCGCGCTTGCCCAGCGCCGTCGTGCGATCGAGCTGCAGGCGCGCATCCAACTCTCCGACGAGGTCAAGCGCGTCGAGACCGGGCCCGGGGTCAAGCTGCGCGAGTCGCTGCTCGGAACGGCCTGGGTGATCGACGAGTCGGTGCTGTTCAACCCGCTGCTTGCCGCCGGCGACCCGCAGGATCCGCAGGTCGCGATGCGTCACTACGTCCTGCTCGGCAAGCGTACGGCCGACTGGGATGCGCTGACCCGTTTCGAGGCCTACGTCGAGCGGCTGGTCAGCCGTGCACTTCCGGAAGGAGGGCATGGGGGGGCGGAGAAACAGGACGGTGTCTCCTGGCTGGCTGGCTCCGACTGGGCTGCCCGGGCCGAGATGCTCGGCCAGGCCGCCGGCGAGATCGAACACAATCCGCTGACCGACGTCCCGGTCAACGCCGACATCCTGTTCAACGCCAGTTTCCTCGACGCCTGGCTCGACGAGGTACGGCGCGAGGGCGACGCCAAGACCGAGCGCCAGTTGCGTGCCCAGCGCCGCCTGCAGCACCTCGCGCTCGAGCGGGTCTACCGCTTCGTGCGCCGCGAGGGGCTGCTGCTCTGGATCACCGCGGCCTACGAGCTGGTCCCCGTCTACCGCGAGTATTACACGACGCTGAACCCCCTGATGCTGGTGCAGTACCTGGCGACCGGCGGGCGCCAGCGACGCAATACACTGCAGCAGATCCGCAAGGCGATGCGCACGCTGGGTACCAACGCGCCCTCGCTGAAACCGCTGCAGCAGCTCGACGGGCGGTTGCAGCGGATGAACGAGGCGCAGGAACGCCACCACATCAGCAACTTCATCCGTGACTTCCTCGCCTACCGCCGTGACCTGCGCAACTTCTACCTGACCCAGGGCGTACTCGAGCAGGTGCGCCTTCTCGAGGAGCCGGACGAGATCCGCCTGTCGCGGGTCAACAACTGCCTGCACGAGTTCCTGTCCGGCGAAGAGGACCAGCCCAAGCACGAGCGCATCCGCGGCCACGCGGTGGTCAAGGCCGACCTGCGCGGCTCGACCACCATCACCCGCCAGCTGCTCGAGCAGGGCCTCAATCCGGCAACGCACTTCGATCACAATTTCTTCGCACCGATCCGCGACGTGCTGCGCACCTTCGGTGCCGAGAAGGTGTTCGTCGAGGGCGACGCCATCATCGCCACGACCCTCGAGTATGCCGACGATGTCGACACCCACCTGCCGGTCGCGCGTGCCTGCGCGCTGGCCCAGCGGATGGTCGGCATCGCCGATGCCCACAACCGCATCCTCGAGACGGTCGGTCTGCCGCAGCTGCAGATCGGCATCGGTGTCGCGTTCTCTGCCGATTCACCGACCTACCTGTTCGATGGCGAACAGCAGATCATGATCTCGTCGGCGATCGGTCGTGCCGACCGCCTCTCCTCGTCGTCCTGGCGCCTGCGCGAACTCGCCGAGCTGCGCGAGGCGGACGCGCGTCGGGTGCGTGTCTACGAGCTCGCCAGCGACCACCCGCTGCGCGGCGAGAAGGGCGAGAACCACCTGCGCTACAACGTGCTTGGCGTCGAGCTCGAGGCGGCTGGCTTCGAGAAGCTCAAGAGCGAGATCGACCTGCGCCGCATCGAGATCAGCAAGCCGGGCAGCCGCACCTCGGCGGTGTTCCACGTCGGCAAGGCGCCGGACATCCACGGTGCGATTCAGAACCTGGTGCTGCGCGAGTCGCGCGTGCAGCTGTTCGGGCTCGATGGCGAGGGCGACGCGACCGGCGAGCTCTACTACGAGGTGGTCACCGACCCGCGCGTGCTCGGCATCGTCGAGCGCCAGGGCAGCACGCAGGCCAGCGAACTCGACGTCGGCTAGGCGGGATCCACACCCGACACCCGTGCCCACTGACGCGCCAGGCGTGCTGCCGAGGCGGGCTGTGCGGTGCCCAGCTCCTGGGCGTAGAGCGAGACCCGGTACTCCTCGAGCAGCCAGCGGTAGGCAACCAGTTCTGAATCGCCATCGGTCCGTGCTCTGACCGCCCGCCAGCGTGCGACCCACGGTTGCAGCTCGGCGGACCGGGTCTGCTCGCGGCCCGGTTGCAGCTCGCGCGCAACGAGCCGCCGGCGGGCCGCCTCGAGGTAGCGTGGCAGCTCGCCGAGCTGCGCACGCGGGGTCGCCGCGATGAAGCCGGGGTAGACCAGCGCGTCGAGCTGCGCCTGCAGGTCGCGCGTCATCGGATCCTCCGGATCGAGGGTGTCCAGCGGCACCTTGACCTCGCGATAGGCCGCGAGGATTTTCATGACGAGCTCGGCCAGTTCGATCGCGACGGACTGCAGGCGCGGCCGAGCCGCTTCGAGACGGGCGGCGAAACGCTCCGCGTCGCGCACGTCGTCGTCGACGCACAACCGGTCGATGCAGGCGTCGAGCAGGTCGTCGCGCAGTGTCGCGCTGTCACCGAGGGTGACGAACTGCAGCGCGAGACGGTCCGCATCGGGCAGGTTGCGCCACAGGTCACGTGCCGTGCGGCCCAGGCGCAGGCGGAACAGCCGGCGCAGCCCAAGCCGATGGCGGTGGCGCGCGGTCTCGGCGTCACCGAGCAGTTCCACGCACACTCCCGATTCGTGTGACACCAGCGCAGGCCAGCCGGTGACCGACGTGCCGCCGCGTTCCAGGGTCAGCTGTTCCGGGAGCGGGCCGCACGACCAGTCGGTGAGCACCTCGCCGGGTCTGAAGGCCTCGGGCAGCGCCGCGGCACGGCTGGCGCGCGCGCTTGCGGCGAACTCCTGCTGCAAGCGGACGAGGTCGTCACCGCGCGCCAGCTCGTGGCCCCGGTCGTCGACCACGCGCAGGTGCAGTACCAGGTGCGCGGGCAGCGCGAGGCCTTCCCATGCCGTGGCGGGGATTTCGACGCCGCGCAGGCGATGCAGCGCCGTGCTGAGCTGGGTGCCGAGCGGCAGGTCGCCCGGCCGCAGTTCCGCCAGGCAGGCGGCGACCGTCTCCGGCAGCGGCACCAGTGGGCGACGCAGCGTCTTGGGCAGGCCGCGCAGCAACGCTTGGACCTTCTCCTCGAGCATTCCCGGAACCAGCCACTCCAGATGCGTCGCGGAGAGCTGATCCAGGGCGGCCAGGGGCACGTCCGCCGTGACCCCGTCGTCGCCCGCGTCCGGGGAGAATCGGTAGGCGAGAGGCAGCGTGAGCCGCGTGGTGGCCAGGGTGGCCGGGTAATCCCGCTCGACACGGTTCGAGACCGGCTCGCGCAGCAGCGCTTCGCGCTGCATGTAGAGAAGTCGCGGCCGGTCTCGCTCGGCATGTCGGCGCCACGCCTCGAAGCTGCCACGGTCGTAGACCGTCTCCGGCAGGCGCGAAGCGTAGAAGCGGTAGCGGGTCTCCTCGTCCACCAGCAGGTCGCGTCGGCGGGTGCGTGCTTCCAGTCCCTCGATCTCGGCGACCAGCGCCAGGTTGTGCTGGAGGAAACGGCCATGGGTGTCGAGGGCGCCGTCGAGCAGCGCCGAGCGGATGAAGATGGCACGCGCCGAGCGTGGATCGAGCGGGCCGAAGTTGACCCGTCGACGCGCGACCAGCACCAGGCCGTGGAAGCTGACCCGTTCACGGGCGATGACCTGGCCGCGGCGCCGGTCCCAGCGTGGTTCGAACTGCTCGCGGCGCAGCTGGTCACCGGCGAGCGTCTCGATCCAGCGCGGGCTGACCGGCAGCACGGTGCGTGCGTAGAGGCGGCGGGTCTCGACCAGCTCGCAGGCGGCGATCCATGGCGGTGGCCGTTCCGCAAGCACCGAGCCCGGAAACAGCTGCACCATCCGCTCCCTGAGGCCGCGGTAGCTGCGCCGCTCCTCGCGGTGCGCCACCTGGTCCAGCACGCCGGCCAGCAGCGCAAGGTGGATGGCGTCGGCCGGTGCCTGCTCTGCCCGCGGGTGCAGCCCCATGTCGCGCACCAGGTGGTCGAGCTGCTGGTGGGTCTCCTGCCACTCGCGCATGCGCAGGTAGCCGAGGAAGTTCGCCCGGCACCACTTGCGTAGCCGGTTCTGCGAGAGATGGCGACGCTGCGTGCACCACGCCTCCCACAGCTTCAGGTAACCGAGCACGTCGGAGCGCGGGTCGGTGAACTCGGCATGGGCGGTGTCGGCGGCTGCGGCACGGTCGTGCGGTCGCTCGCGCGGCTCCTGCACCGCCAGCGCGGCGACGATCACCAGCACCTCGCGCAGTCCGCCGCCGTCGGCTGCCGCGAGCAGCATGCGCCCGAGGCGCGGGTCGACCGGCAGCCGTGCCAGGCGTCGGCCGAGTGGGGTCAGCCGGTGGTCGCGATCGAGTGCGCCGAGCGCGGCGAGCTGGCGGTAGCCGTCGCGCACCCGGCGTGGATCGGGCGGATCGAGGAACGGGAAACGCTCGATGTGGCCGAGGCCGTGCGCGACCATCTGCAGGATCACCGCGGCCAGCGGGGTGCGCAGGATCTCCGGCTCGCCGAACTCCGGTCGTGCCAGGTACTCCTCCTCGCTGTAGAGGCGGATGCAGATGCCGGGGGCCTCGCGGCCACAGCGTCCCTGGCGCTGGTCGGCGCTGGCGCGCGAGACCGGCTCCACCGGCAGGTGCTGGATGTTGCCGTGTGGGCCGTAGCGGCTGATGCGCGCCAGGCCGGTGTCGATCACGTAGCGGATGCCGGGCACGGTCAGCGAGGTCTCGGCCACGTTGGTTGCCAGCACCACGCGCCGTGCCTGGCCACGGGCGAAGATGCGCGCCTGCTCGGCCGCGCCGAGCCGGGCGTACAGCGGCAGCACCTCGAGACCGGGTGGGTGGTGCTTGCGCAGCGCCTCGGCGGTTTCGCGAATGGACCGCTCACCCGGCAGGAACACCAGGATGTCACCTTTGTCACCGGCAGCGAGTTCGTCCACGGCGGCGAGGATCGCCTCGGATTGGCTGGCGTCGCGCTCGTCGTCGCTGCCCGTGAGCGGCCGGTAACGGGTCTCGACCGGCCAGCTGCGCCCGCCGACCTCGATGACCGGCGCATCGTCGAAATGGGCCGCGAAGCGTGCGGTGTCGATGGTCGCCGAGGTGACGATCAGCTTCAGTTCGGGCCGTTTCGGCAGCAGCTTTCTCAGGTAACCGAGCAGGAGATCGATGTTGAGGCTGCGTTCGTGGGCCTCGTCGACGATCAGCGTGTCGTAGCGCAGCAGCAGGCGGTCGCGTTGCAGCTCGTTGAGCAGGATGCCGTCGGTCATCAGCCGCACGAGCGCATCGGGGTGCCCGCGCTCCTGGAAGCGCACCCGGTAGCCGACCACGTCGCCGAGCGGCGTGTCGAGTTCGTTGGCGATGCGCTCGGCAACGCTGCGCGCGGCGAGCCGGCGCGGCTGGGTATGGCCGATCTGGCCGAGCACGCCGCGTCCCAGCGCGAGACACAGCTTGGGCAGCTGGGTGGTCTTGCCACTGCCGGTCGCGCCGGCGACCACGACCACCTGGTGGGCGGCCAGTGCCGCGCCGACCTCGTCGAGGTGGG
>JAACFL010000072.1 GCA_009937385.1 Gammaproteobacteria bacterium
GCCGCTCCTGCAGCCGGGCGACGATCTCACCCTGGGTCAGGCCGGCGGCGGTCGCGTCGACCACGGCGGCGAACAGGTTGGCGCCGGGATCGTCGGCGGCACGCGCCAGTGCGTCGTTGGCGGCGCTCACGGCCGTCGCGTCTCGTGCCGCCTTGAACGCGGCGATGCGCTCGAGGTGGGCGGCCATGCGTTCCGGGTCGGGGCGCTCGAGCGGGGCACGCTCCTCGGGGCGGTCGGGCGCGACGTAGGCGTTGACGCCGACGATCTTCTGCTCTCCAGCCTCGACGCGGGCCTGGAAGGCCACCGCCGAGTCACCGATCATGCGCTGCACCAGCCCCTGCTCGATGGCCGCATACATGCCGCCGGCCGCGTCGACCTCGGCAATGACCGCCTCGATCTCGGCCTGCATGCGCTCGGTCAGCGACTCGACGTAGAAGCTGCCACCGAGCGGGTCGATGACGTCGGCCAGGCCCGCCTCCTCGCGCAGGATGTTCTGGGTGTTGATGGCGATTCGCGCCGCCTCCTCGGTCGGTGTGGACAGTACTTCGTCGTAGGCGTCGGTGTGCAGCGACTGCAGGCCGCCGAATAGCCCGGCGATCGCCTGCGCGGTCACGCGCGCGATGTTGTTCAGCGGCTGCTGGCGCGTCAGGTCGATGCCCGAGGTCTGGGCGTGGAACTTGAAGCGCCAGCTCCTCGGATCGCGTGCACCGAGCCTTTCGCGAGTGATTTGCGCCCACAGTCTTCGCCCGGCGCGGAACTTGGCGATCTCTTCGAAGAAGCTGATCGAGATGTCGTAGAAGAACGTGAAGCGCGGCAGGAACGCGTCCGGGTCCATGCCGCGTGCCTTGCAGTCCTCGGCGACCTGCAGCGCGGTGCACAGCGTGAACGCCATCGCCTGGGCCGGCGTCGCACCGGCCTGCTGCATGTGCTGGCCGACCACCGACAGCGGGTTCCAGTTCGGCACCTCGCGGCCGAGGAAGTCGATCGCGTCGACCAGCACGCGCCGCGAGCCGGGCAATGCGAGACGGAAGAACATGTGGTTGGCGACGTAGTGCGAGATGTAGTCGCTCTGGTTCGAGGTGCCGCGCAGTGCCGTCCAGGGCACGCCGCGCCGCTTCGCCTCGACCAGCAGCTGCGCGAGCAGCGTGAACGGCAGCGGGTCGTTGAGACCGATCGAGATGCGCTCGATCGGGATGCCTTCGAGAGCGTCGGCGAAGTCCTGCGGGGTGTTGATCACCGTGCCGCAGGTGCCGAGCAGCAGCGGATCGACGGTGTCGGCATCGACACCGCGGTAGACCGAGTTGCACGGGATCAGGCTGATCGCGGTCGCGCCGGCGTCGAGGATGGTGCGCAGCCGAAGGTTGTAATCGGCCGGTGTGCCGAGGCCGATCAGCTGGCGCTGGGTCCAGCGCCGGCCGCGATGCATGGACGGGTAGATGCCGCGCGTGAAGGGCGGCTGGCCGGGGTAACCGAGATCGGCCTCGTAACGACCGGCGTCCCAGTCGTCCGGAGTGTAGAGCGGCTTGACCTCGATACCGGAGCGGTTGTGACGCGGGTCGGTCGCGCCCGGCACGGCGGCGATCTCCTGCTCCCAGCGCTCCTTGTCATCCTCGGGACGCGCGCCGTGTGCGGGGGCGCTGTCGCGTGCCGCGCCGCTCATGACGCCATCTCCTGGCGGGCGGTCGTGCACAGCTCGGTCACGTCGGCGGCGATGGTCGCCAGCGCGCTGCCCGGGTGGTAGACGCGGGCCACACCGGACTCGAGCAGCATCCGCTCGTCGGCGTCGGGCACGATGCCGCCGACGATCACCGGCACGTCGCCCAGGCCCGCCTCGCGCAGGGCCTCCATCAGCTGCGGCACGATCAGGTGATCCGTTGCCAGCGAGCTGATGCCGATCAGGTCGACGTCCTCCTCGGTCGCCAGTTTGATCACCGCCGGGATCGACTGCCAGGGGCCGGTGTAGACCACCTCCATGCCGGCGTCGCGAAGCGCGTTGGCGACCAGGCGGCTGCCACGGTCGTGGCCGTCGAGGCCGACCTTGGTGACCAGGACCTTGATTGGAACAGCGGTGTGGGTGGTTGCGTTCATGCGGTCTCTCCCCGGGCCAGCAGGCCCATGAAGCGGCGGACGATGGTGCGTGGGGTGTCGCGCCCCGGGCGGTACCAGTGCTGGACCCAGTTCAGGGCTCCGAGCAGCAGCAGGCGCAGGGCGCGGCGTGCGCTGACATCGGGCAGGTCGAGCGCGGCGATCAGGCCAGAGAACAGCGCCTCGTAGCGGTCGCGCAGTGCGATCAGGTCGTCGGCCGCGTCGCCGGCGTCCTCCGGTTGCACGCGCACCACCACGCGGGCGTAGGCACCGCCGTCGAGCAGCGCCTCGAGATGCGCAGTGCAGGCCACCTCGAGCCTCTGCCAGGGGTCGTCGACGCCGTCGACGGCGCGTTCGACCGCGGCCTCGATGCGTCGCACGCCCTCGTCGTAGACGGCGACCAGCAGGTCGTTCTTGGACGGGAAGTGGTAGTAGATGGAGCCCGGCAGCATGCCGACCGCGGCGGCCAGCTCGCGTGTCGAGGTGGCGTGGAAACCACGATCGGCAAAGTGCGTCGCCGCGGCGTCGAGCAGGGCGCTGCGGCGGTTGTCCTGGCGCGGGGCGCGTTCCTTGACGGTGGTGCGTGCCATCTCATTAACCAAACGATCGCTTGCTTTATATAGCGAGTTGGACGCCCGTGTAAAGTGGTCGCCCTCTGCATGCGCGACTAGTATCGGGTCGAGGCCCACCGCACCGGTCAGGATGATCGACACCGCACTTCACCCCGCCCGCATCGAACGCACCGCGGATGCCGACACGCTGCGCATCAGTGGGGCCTGGATCACCGCGTCGCTCGTCGACCTCGAGCCACAGCTGGCCGCGATCGAGGCCGGGCCCAACACGCTCGAGGCCGCGGATCTGATCGCGCTCGATACCGGTGGCGCACTGGCGCTGCGTAGCCTGCTCGACCGGTTGCGGGACGGACGGGGCGAGGTGGTCGTGCAGGGCTTGCGCGAGGAGTACCGCGAGTTGCTCGCGCTGGTCGATGCGCGGCTTTCCGACTTCGTCTGCCCACTGCCCGAGAAGGGTCCGGGAACGCTGGAGCGCATCGGTCGTACCAGTTTCGACCTGGTCGACGATGTGGTCGGGCTGTTCGCGTTCATCGGCGAGATCAGCGCCACGCTGCTGGTCACGCTGCGTCACCCGGTGCGGTTGCGCTGGCGCGAAATCGTCGACACGCTGCACACCGCAGGGGTCAACGCGCTGCCGATCATCGGTCTTCTGAGCTTCCTGATCGGCATCGTGATCGCCTACCAGGGTGGCGTGCAGCTACGCACCTACGGCGCCAACATCTTCGTCGTCGAACTGGTTTCGCTCACGCTGGTAAGGGAACTCGCCCCGGTGATGGCCGCGGTGATCGTGGCAGGACGCACCGGCTCGGCCTACGCCGCGCAGATCGGCACCATGCAGGTCAACGAGGAGGTCGACGCGCTGCGCACGCTCGGCATCTCGCCGCTCGAGATGCTGGTGCTGCCCAAGCTGTTCGGCCTGATGATCGCGCTGCCGCTGCTGACCATGTTCGCCGACGTGCTCGGCATCTTTGGTGGCATGGTGATGGCGGCGGCGGTTCTCGACGTCAGTTTTCAGCAGTTCTTCGCGCGTCTGCCTGAGGTGGTATCGGCGCGCCATTTCCTGATCGGCATCGGCAAGGCGCCGGTGTTCGCGCTGCTGATCGCCGCGGTCGGCTGCTACCAGGGCTTCCGTGTGCGTGGGGATGCCGACAGTGTCGGCCGCCAGACCACGGTCAGCGTCGTGCAGGGGATCTTCCTGGTGATCGTGGTCGACGCGGCGTTCTCGATCCTGTTCAGCTGGATGGGCATCTGACGTGGCGGCCGATACGGTTATCGAGGTGCGCGGGCTGGTCGTCCGCTACGAGCGCCAGGTGGTGCTCGACGGCCTCGACCTCGACGTCGCGCGCGGCGAGGTCTTCGCTCTGGTCGGCGGTAGCGGTGTGGGCAAGACCACGTTGCTCCACCAGCTGATCATGCTCGACAGCCCGGCCGCCGGTTCGGTGCGCGTATTCGGCGAACAGGTGGTGGGGATCGCGGAGCGTGCCGCAGCGCGCCTGCGCCGGCGCATCGGGGTGATGTTCCAGCAGGGTGCGCTGTTCACCTCGCTTACGGTGCTAGACAACGTCGCGCTGCCGTTGCGCGAACATACCGAGCTGCCCGATGCGACGGTCCACGAGCTCGCCTCGCTGAAGCTGGCGCTGGTCGGGTTGCCGTGCGAGGCCGGGCGGCTCTACCCGGCGGAGCTGAGCGGCGGCATGCGCAAGCGCGCCGCGGTGGCGCGCGCGCTGGCCCTCGACCCTGAACTGCTCTGTCTCGACGAACCGAGCGCCGGGCTCGACCCGGTCAGCGCCGGCGCGATGGACGAGCTGATCGTGCAGCTGCGTGACTCGTTGGGGCTGACGGTGGTGATCGTCACCCACGACCTCGACACCCTGTGCCATGCTACCGATCGCGTCGCCTTCCTCGCCGAGCGGCGCATCATCGGCACCGGCAGCGTCGCCGAGCTGCGCGACGATCCACATCCCACGCTGCAGGCCTACTTCAACGGCCCACGCGGCCGTTCGGCGCTGGGTGCATGATGTTCAGCGTGTGCACTCCCGCGACCGTGAAGGAAGCTGGCATCGGCGTGGCCTCTCACCTAACATCGCGACTTCCACCCGTCGCGTGCCACGTCGGCGACCGCCCCGGGAACGATTGAATGCAGAGCCGTCCTCCCTATGCCATCGTTGGCCTGTTCGTCGTGCTGCTCACCGCGGCGATCATCGTCACCGGGGTCTGGTTCGGCTTCGGCGACCCCAAGCCGACCGCCAATTCCTACTTCGTCTACCTGACCGATTCGGTCGCCGGTCTGCGCGAGAACTCCACCGTCCGCTACCGCGGCGTCGACGTCGGTCGGGTGCGCGACATCGACCTGGCGCCCGGCGACCCTGGTCGCGTGCTACTGGTGCTCGACATCGACCGCACGGTGCCGGTGCTGACCGACACTGTCGCGCGGCTCTCGACCCAGGGCCTGACCGGACTCTCCTATGTCGAGCTGACCAGCGAAGGGGAGGGTGAGCCGCTCGTTGCACGCCCCGGCGAGGAGTACCCAGTCATCACGAGCCGGCGAACACTGATGGGACGCATCGACACCGCCGGTGGCGAACTGCTTGCTCGGGTCGACGAGGCGACCCGGGAACTGGCGGAGGCGGCGCGACGTTTCGGCGCCGTGTTCGATGACGACAATCGCGAGGCGGTCAGCGCGACGCTGGCCGACATCCGCCTCGTGGCCGCCACGCTCGGCGGGCGCGCAGAGACCCTTGGCCAGGGCATCGACGACCTCGGCGCGCTGCTCGCCGACGCCGCCGAGGCCGGTGAGCGGCTGCCCGAACTCGTCGAGCGCACCGAGCTCACGCTGGCCGGTCTCGACCGCCATGCCGGGACGCTGGCCGGCGCGGCCCAAGCGGTCGAGCGCCTGGCCGACACGTTGCGTACCGAGAGTGAGCGGCTCTCCGGGCGCATCGACCGCACCACGACCCTGACCGAGCAGGAGCTCGTGCGCTTCTCGAGCGAGACCCAGCCGGCGCTGACGCGTATGCTCCACGAGCTCGAGGGCGCGGCCGTATCGCTGCGCCGGCTCGGCGAGACGCTCGAACGCGATCCCTCGCTGCTGCTCTACGGCCACCGCGACCGTCCTCTCGGTCCGGGCGAAGGAGGATCCCGATGAGGTCATGGACAGCCTTGCTGATGCTCGCGCTGGCGGGGTGTACCCCGTTGCTGCCGACCCCGAAGCCGGTCGAGCCGACCGCGCGCCACGCGCTCGAGCCCACCGCGCTGCCGGCGTCGCGCGACGTGCCCGCCGCGGCACCGCGCCTCGCTCTGCTCACGGTGCGTCCCGGGCCGCGGCTCGACGGTCAGGCCATGCTCTACCGCGACGCCTCGGGTCGTCGTGGCGCGTTCGCCGCCAACCGCTGGACCGCGCCACCGGATGCACAGCTCGGCGACTGGCTGGTCGCCGCGCTCGAGCGTGCCGGCGGCGTGGCGGTGGTCATCGCGCCTGGGGGGCGTGGCCAGGCCGAGCTGCTGCTCGAGTCGGAGCTGCTGCGCCTCGAACTCGACGCCGCAGCTGAGCCCGGCACGCTGCGGGTGGAACTGCGCCTGCAGTTGCTCGAGGCATTCGGGCGCGAGGTGCTCGCGACCGTGCGCCTGGAGGAGAGCGAACCACTCGACGCGGTGGGGCCGGCGGCGATGGCCGAGGCCGCTGGACGAGCCCTGGCGCGCCTGCTCGAGGCGAGCGCCGGGTTCGTGCGCGAGTCGGTCGCAGCACGTGGCTGAGCTGCCGAGCCTGTTCGTCTCGCACGGGTCACCGACCCTGCTCATCGACCCCTGTCCAGCGCACGATTTCCTCTCAGGGCTCGGCTCCATGCTGCCCAGTCCGCGCGCCGTGCTGTGCGTCTCCGCGCACTGGACCACGCGCGACCCGCGGCTGACCGGCAGCGCGACGCCGCCGGTGATCCACGACTTCCACGGTTTCCCCGATGCTCTCTACACCCTCGACTACCCGGCGCCGGGCGAACCGCAACTCGCGGCCGACGTCGCCGCGTTGCTGGACGGACTCGCACCGGAGGTCGATCCCGGACGCGGCCTCGACCACGGCGCATGGGTGCCATTGCGCCTGATCTACCCCGATGCCGGACTGCCGGTCGTGCAACTCTCGGTCGCGCCGCAGCGCGATCCGGGCTGGCACCTCGAGCTGGGACGGCGCCTGCGGCCGTTGCGCGACGACGGGGTGCTGATCCTGGCCAGCGGTGCGGCGACTCACAACCTGCGCGATTTCGGCCGCTACCCGCTCGACGCGCCGGTGCAGGCCTACGCGCGCGAGTTCGACGACTGGTTGGCCTCGTGCATCGCGGACGGCGACGAGGCGTCGTTGGTCGACGTCTTTGAGAAGGGTCCGCAGGCACGGCGCAATCACCCGACACCCGAGCACCTGATTCCGCTGCACGTCGCCCTCGGCGCCGGCGGTGGTGCGCCGGGTCGGCAGTTGCACGACAGCTTCACCTTCGGCGTGCTGTCGATGGCCGCTTACGCCTGGGACTGAGGCTTGACCCCACCACCGGTCCCCGATGCCCACGCCGTCGCGGTGATGCTGCTGATGGTCGGCGCGCTGGCGCTGTTCACGCGCGACCGTATCCCACTCGAGACCTCGAGCCTGCTGGTGGTCGCGCTGCTGGCCCTCGGTTTCGAGCTGTTCCCGTACGAGTACCGCGGCGACACGCTGCACGCGATCGACTTCTTCGCCGGCTTCGCCCACGAGGCGCTGATCGCGGTGGCCGCGCTGATGGTCGCCGGGCAGGGGCTGGTGCGCACCGGTGCGCTCGAGCCGGTCGGTCGTCACCTCGCGCGCCTGTGGGCCCGCGCGCCGTCGCTGTCGCTGCTGTTGACGCTGCTGGTCGGCGCGGTGCTCAGCGCCTTCGTCAACAACACGCCGATCGTGGTGCTGCTGCTGCCGATCCTGATCAGCGTCGCGCTGCGTTCCAACCAGCCGCCGTCGGCGACGCTGCTGCCGATGGGGCTGGCGACGCTGGTGGGTGGGATGGCGACGACCATCGGCACCTCGACCAACCTGCTGGTGGTCGCGGTCGCCGCCGACCTCGGTCTCGAGCGCATGCAGATGTTCGACTTCGCGCTGCCGGCCGCGATCGCCGGTGGCGTCGGCATCGCCTACCTGTGGCTGGTCGCGCCGCGCCTGCTGCCGCGCCGCGAGCCGCGCCTGGCCGACACCTCGCCGCGGGTGTTCGCCGCGCGACTGCGCGTCCCCGAGGAGGGGCCCATGGATGGCGAGCCGCTGTCTCTGGCGCGCGAGAAGGCCTCCGGGATGCGCGTCACCCAGGTGCGGCGCGGCAACCTGTCGCTGATGCCGCTGCCCGACACGCTGATCCACGGTGGCGACCTGTTGCTGGTCGAGGACACCCCCGAGCGCCTCAAGGAGTACGAGCAGGCGCTCGGCGCGGAGCTGTTCAGCGGCGATCAGCGGGTCGACGACGAACACCCGCTGAGCGATGCGGGACAGCAGATCGCCGAGGTGGTCATCACCCAGGGCACGATGCTCGCCGGCTCGACGCTGGCGCGGCGCCGCTTCGAGGAGCGTTTCGGCCTGCGCACGCTGGCGTTGCATCGCAACGGCACCACCCCGGCCGGCACCTCGCTGCGCGACGTGGTGCTGCGCATCGGCGACGTGTTGCTGGTGCAGGGGCACCAGGATGCCATCCGCGAGCTGAAGCTGTCCGGCGAGATGATGGTGCTCGACGCGACCGTCGACCTGCCGCACGGTTCGCGTGCGCCCATCGCTCTGGGCATCATGGTCGGCATCGTCGTATCCGCCGCGACCGGCCTGCTGCCGATCGCGATCAGCGCCGTCTGCGGCGTGCTGCTGATGCTCGCGACCGGCTGCCTCGACTGGCGCCAGGCGACGCGCGCGCTGAGCCCTGCGGTGATCATGATCGTCGTCGCCAGCCTGGCGCTCGGCACCGGCCTGGTCGCGACCGGCGCGACCGACTACCTGGCCGGGCTGTTCCTCTACGTCACCGCGGGTTTCTCGGCGCCGGCGGTGCTGAGCGGGCTGATCCTGCTGCTGGCGCTGCTGACCAACATCGTGTCGAACAACGCCGCGGCGGTGATCGGCACGCCGATCGCGATCGCCATCGCCCAGGGGCTGGACGCGCCCCCGGAGCCGTTCGTGCTGGCGGTGCTGTTCGGCGCCAACATGAGCTACGCGACGCCGATGGCCTACAAGACCAACCTGCTGGTGTTCAGCGCCGGCGGCTACTCTTTCAGCGACTTCGTACGCGTCGGCATCCCGCTGACGCTGTTGATGTGGGTCGCCTTCTCGCTGCTGTTGCCGACGCTCTACGGACTCTGGTGAACGCCAGGGGGCTCACCCCCTGAGCCCAGGGGTGGGGCATGATGGGGCGCAGGTGGGCGATTCGGCGCGCCCATAATTGAAAGTGATTTGTTATAAAAATATTGTAATATATTGAATATATTAGAATATATAGACGATGGTTGGGCGGTTTTGACGCCCAATCGGCGCCTGGCTCGTGCCCTGCGTCTCGAGGTCGCGGAGCGCCGCATCGGTGCCGGCGACTCGGTATGGGAGACGCCCCGGGTGCTGACCCTGGGGGCCTGGCTGCGCCGCGTCTGGAGCGAGCCGACGGCCGAGCCCCGCCCAGCATTGCTCTCGCCGACCCAGGCCATGGCGATCTGGGAGCAGGTCGTCGACAGCGACGCCGCTGGCCTGCTGCTGCCCGCCGGCGCCGCGTCGACCGCGGCCGAGGCGTGGGCGCTGCTGCACGGTTGGCAGCTGGACCTGGGGCATCCGGCCTTCGGAGACGCGGCGGACAGCCGGGCGTTCCGCGACTGGGCGCGTGGATTCGCCGGGGCCTGCGATGCCGGCGACTGGCTCGACGACGCGCGCCTGCCCGACGCCGTCGCCACGCGCATCGCCGACGGTCGCCTGCCGGCGCCCGAGCGGTTGGTGCTTTACGCCTTCGACGAGCTCTCACCCCAGCTGCAGGCACTGCGCGACGCGCTGGCCGGTGCCGGCTGCGAGATCGTGCGGCTCGCTCCGGCACGGATCGCCGGTCACGTCCGGCGGACGGACCTGCCGACCTTCGATGACGAACTGCATGCCGCGGCGCACTGGGCCAGGGCAGCGCTGGAGGCCGATCCTGGCGTGCGGGTCGGTCTGGTCGTCCCGGACCTGGCCGCCGCACGCGACCGGGTCGCACGCGTCCTCGACGCGGTGCTGGCGCCTGAGAGGTTGCGGCTCGGCGGCCTCGACCACGCCCGGCCCTACGGGCTCAGTCTCGGTGGGGCACTGGCCGAGCGGCCTCCGGTCCACGCCGCGCTGGAACTGCTCGGGCTGCTGCGGCCCGGGCCGCAGCCGTTCGCCACGGTCTCTGCGCTGCTGCGCTCGCCTCATCTCGGCCACGCCGCCACCGAGGCCAACGCGCGTGCCCGTGCCGAACTGGCCCTGCGCGACGTTGCACGTGCCGACTGGCACCTCGATGCGGCATTGCGCCTCGTGGCGAGGCACGCGCCGGCGTTCGCGGAGTGTGTCGCCGCGGCACGTGAACGCCTCAACCCCGGTCGGGACGAGCACGCTCCACCGCGTCGACCCGGCGACTGGGCCACGCGCATCGGCGCCGCGCTGGAGGCCGCCGGCTGGCCCGGCGACGCGCCGCTCGACAGCGCGGCCTTCCAGGCGGTCGGTGCGTTCCACGAGCTGCTCGCCGATCTTGCCCGGCTCGACGCCGTCACCGGGCCGTTGACCTTCAGCGGGCTGCTGGCACGCCTCGCGCGGCTGGCACGCGAGCGGGTCTTCCAGCCGGCCGGCGGCGACGCGCGGGTCGAGGCGCTGGGGCTGCTCGAAGCCTCCGGCCGGCGCTTCGACCGGCTCTGGATCTGTGGCCTCGACGACGTGGCCTGGCCGCCACCGGCGCGGCCCAACCCGTTCCTGCCGAAGTCCCTCAGGCGCGAGCATGCGCTGCCGCGCTCGACGCCCGAGCGCGAGGCGGAGGTCGCCGCGCGCCTCACCGCCGCGTTCGCTG
>JAACFL010000283.1 GCA_009937385.1 Gammaproteobacteria bacterium
TGGTGGGCGGCCAGTGCCGCGCCGACCTCGTCGAGGTGGGCGGTGATGGGCAACTCCGCCGGGAAGGTGGGGCGTGGCAGGCGCTCGCGGCGCAGCGCGGCTCGTGCGCACGCGTCGGCGACCTTCTCGGCGAGGCGGCGCGCCGCATCCGGGTCGGGGTTGCGGCGCAGGCGACGCAGCGCGCGGCGCAGCCGCGGGCGGTCGCGCAGCAGCGTCGACTCGAGCCGGGTGGCGAGGGTATCCGGGGTCGGGACGCTCATGCCGGGATCACCGCGGGTCCTCGAAGGGCCGGGTCGCGGCGTGGTTCAGCCCTCGGGCAGCAGCTTGCGGTCGAGCAGGCTGACGATGTTTTCGGCGGACAGTGGGCGCCCCACCAGGTAGCCCTGGATCTGATCGCAGCCGAGGGTGCGCAGGAAACGCACCTGCTCCTCCCGTTCGACCCCCTCGGCGACCACCTCCAGGTCCAGGCGGTGAGCCATGGCGATGATCGCGGCGACGATCTCGGCGTCGTCGGCATCTTCGGGGATGTCGCGGATGAAGCTGACGTCGATCTTCAGCGTGTCGATCGGCAGCCGCTTGAGGTAGGCCAGGCTCGAGTAGCCGGTACCGAAATCATCGATGCCGATGCGTACGCCGAGATCGCGCAGGCGATGGAGCTTCGGCTCCACCTCGGCGATGTTCTCCATCAGCATGCTCTCGGTCAGCTCGATCTCCAGGCACCTGGCCTCGAAGCCGGTCTCGCCGAGGGTGCGGATCACGGTTTCGACCAGGTCGTCCTGGTGAAGCTGGCGCGACGAGACGTTCACCGCGACATGGATCTCGGGAAGGCCGCGGTCGAGCCACTCACGTGCCTGCATGCAGGCGCGCTTGAGCACCCACTCGCCGATCGGCAGGATCATGCCGTTGGCCTCGGCGAGGGGGATGAAGTCGGCTGGCGAGACCAGGCCGACTTCGGCACTGTTCCAGCGCAGCAGCGCCTCGACGCCGATGGTTTGCTGGCTGACCAGGTCGACCTTGACCTGGTAGTTGAGATCGAGCTCCTCGCGCTCGATGGCGTGACGCAGGTGGTTCTCCATGGTCAGCCGCTCGACCGACGCGGTGTTCATGGCGTCGGTGTAGAGCTGGTAGTTGTTGCGTCCGAGCTCCTTGGCCCGATACATCGCGGTGTCGGCGTTCTTGGTCAGCTCCTCCGGGGTCTCGCCGTCGTCCGGGTAGATGGCGATGCCGACGCTCGAGGTCACGTAGAGTTCGCGGTCGCCGGAGATGAACGGCTCGCGCAGGCTGGCAACGATGCGCGAGGCGAGCTGCAGGGAGTTGCTCGGGTCCTTGATCTCCGGCTGCAGGATGGTGAACTCGTCGCCACCCATGCGCGAGACGGTGTCGCTCTCGCGCACGCACGCCTTCAGGCGCTTGGCCATCTCGATCAGAACCTCGTCGCCGACGTCGTGGCCCAGGGTGTCGTTGATGCGCTTGAACAGGTCGAGGTCGATGAACATCACTGCGAGCTGCTGCTGGTGACGGCGCATCTGTGGCAGCGCCAGGCTCAGGCGATCCTGGAACAGGCGCCGGTTCGGCAGCCCGGTCAGCGCATCGTAGTAGGCCAGCGCGCGGATCTTCTGCTCGCTCTCCTTGCGCTCGGAGATGTCGGAGAAGACCCCGGCGAACTTGTGCTCGCCGCCGAGCTCGTCACGGACCTCGGTGATGGTCAGCCACTCGGGATAGATCTCGCCGCTCTTGCGCCGGTTCCAGATCTCGCCCTGCCAGTGGCCGGTCTCGCGCAGGCTCCGCCAGAGCTCCTGGTAGAAGGCCTCGTCGTGGCGCCCGGACTTGAGCAGCGCTGGCGTCTGACCGATCGCCTCTTCGGGGCTGTAGCCGGTCAGCTTGGTGAACGCCGGGTTGATCGACTCGATGATCCCCTCGCTATTGGTGATCACGACGCCGTCGAGGGTCGCGTCGATCACCTGCTTCGACAGGCGCAGGCTGCGCTGCGACTCGATCAGCGCCTGCTCGCGGTCGCGCAGCACCTGCTCGAGATGCGAGACCTGGTCGTGTTCGAGCAGGCCCAGGATGTCGGTGAACGACAGCAGGCCGACGATCTGCTGGTTGCCGTCGGTGATGCCGAGATGGCGGATGCCACGGCGCACCGACAGGTCGCGCGCCTGCAGCAGGCTGTAGGCACGGTCGACGGTGATCAGCGGCTGGGTCGACGCCTCGCCGGCCGTACGCGTGATTTCGCGCAGGGCCACCTGGCGTACCAGGTCGCGCTCGGTGAGGATCCCGGGCAGGCCGTCCTCGCCGGGTGCGACGACTGCGGCGTCCACGCCGGCGGCGGAGATGCGTGCCGCCGCTTCGGCCAGCGACGTCTCCGGGTCGATGGTCAGCAGCGGGTGGTGCTGGGCATCGGCGACGCGGCGCACCTGCAGGTAGCGCTCCAGGCCGTAATTAAGGACCACGTCGGTCTGCGAGATGATGCCGGCGAAGCCGCCGCGGCTGTCGAGCACCAGCAGGTGACGGATGCCCTCATCGTGAAAGCGGTGGCCGATGTCGTCGATGCTGACCTGCTTGGTGGTGGTCTTGATCGGCGTGCTCATCTGCGTGGCGATCGGCCGCAGGACCTGGTCGGGGTCGGAGAGATCCAGGCGCAGGGCGTCGTGCTCGGTCCAGATGCC
>JAACFL010000073.1 GCA_009937385.1 Gammaproteobacteria bacterium
GACCAGGCCCGGCACGGTGACCGCCGGCGTGCAGATCACCGCGAGATCCGGGGTCATCGGCAGGCTCGCGATGTCCGGGTACGCGAGCACCCCGGCCACCGAGGCGTATTTCGGGTTGACCGGCATGATCGGCCCCTCGAAGCCGCCCTCGAGCAGGTTGCGCATCAACACCGTTCCGACGCGCTGCGGGCGATTGGAGGCACCGATCACGGCGACCGATCCGGGGCGAAACAGGTATTCGAGGTTCCTGACACTCATGGCGGGATTCCAAAGCTGGATGAGATAGGACGACCACGACCGGTCCCGATCGTGTTTTTTTGCACTGCAACATTATAGACCAGCCATTGTGAATATTGCGCTACAGTTGATGGGCATGGAGGCTGGACCGATGGATGCAGGACGCACGCACCGGCAACCCAATCCCTTCGACCTCGACGACGACGCGGCCTACCGCGCCTGGCGCGAGCGCCGGCTGGAACGTGCGCCTCGCACACTCGACGACCTGTGCGTGGAAGTGCGCGACCTGGAGCACCCGACCACCGCCGAGCACGGCGCGCTTCTCGATCGCGTGCGCCGCACCAACATGGTGCTGTATCACTGCAGCCTGACCGAGAACCGCGGCGCGGTGCTGCGTTTCGCGGAGCATTTCGGTCTCATGCGCCTCGACCGCAACCCGGGCGCTGACGACGACGGCCTGAGCGCCATCCGGGTCCTCGCGCAGCGCCGTCCCGGCGAGTTCATTCCCTATACAGATCGCGCCATACGCTGGCACACCGACGGCTACTACAACCCACCCGAACGGCGCGTGCGCGCGTTCCTGCTGCACTGCGTGCGCCCGGCGACCCAGGGCGGCACCAACCGGCTGTTAGACCCCGAGTTGCTCTACATCCGGCTGCGCGACGCCGACCCGGCGCACATCGCCGCGCTGATGCACCCGGAGGCGATGACCGTCCCGGCCCATGTCGAGAAGGGGGTCGAACTGCGCCCGGCGCAGGCCGGACCGGTCTTCGCGGTGCTCGACGACGGCTTCGGCCCTCGCCTGCACCTGCGCTACACCGCGCGCACACGAAGCATCGCCTGGCGCAACGACACCCGCACGCGTGCCGCCGTCACACGCCTTGAGGCACTGCTCGATACGCCGCTCGATGGGACGTTCGAACACCGCCTGGCGCCCGGTGAGGGCATCCTGTGCAACAACGTGCTGCACAGTCGAGGCGCGTTCAGCGACACCTCGGGAAGCGAACGACTGCTCTACCGGGCGCGCTTCCACGAACGCATCGCGAACACTTGAGCCCCACGAAAACGCCAGTGCCGTTTCCGGGCCCATCAATCTGATCGCTACGGGCCGGACCCATCTCGATGCATTTCATTCGAAGCAGGTCATCCCAAAGAGCGCCGCTTTCTCTACGTTCTGATCGCCAGCGCACGACGTCAAGCCGCCCCATAGTCTGAGGTGCCGTCGGAACGTCCGGCTCATGCTGTGCGCATGCCATAGCAGCCCATGGCCACCGACATGAACACGGCAGCCCAGAGTATTCATAAATTATTCTGATCTTTTTCCACGCATTGCGTTGACCTAAACGTCAACGGAAACGTTTCATGATCGTTATCTTCATAGTTATCGGGAAAATACCACCGTTCATAAGCTCTTTCTAAAATTGAAACGTCTTATGAAGGCGGATGAATCAGCCTGTTTTCTCAAATTTGCAATTCAAACATTCAATGAAACGTTTTTCCCTGTCGGGCGTTCCCATTTAAAAAATGACGAATGACATCCACGAAAGGAGACGCCCGTGGACACAGCACGAAAAACCGATAACAAGCATCAGTACCTGACAGTGATCGTATTGGCCTCGTTCCTGGCCGTGATCATCAGCCTGTTCCTGCTGAGCAGATCGTCCATAGAGACCGCGGATTACACGGAACGCGTCAAGTCCAAGGCACTCCTCGAACGTGCATTCGATCACGAGCTGCACACCATCAACCAGACCCTGCTGGACTACGCATTCTGGGACGACGCGGTGCGCCAAATTCTGATCAACGAGAATGACGCATGGCTCGCCGAGAACTTCGAGCACACCTACCTGCAGAACAACTTTGGTTTCAACGTGGTTGGCCTGCTTGATGACATGGATGAACCCAAGTTCTTGTACCTGGATGGTGTGGAAATTTCGCAGTTCAAGGAGAGTCAGGCCTTTCAGGCGTTCTCAGTTCTCGCCCATCACGCGCGGACCGCCTTCCAGGAAAGCATCGCTCCGACCTCTGGTGTCGTCTCAATCAGGGACCAGCTCTACCTCGCTGGTGCCGTACCACTTTATTCGGACAAGCCGGATTTAATGGAACAGATTCAAGATCATCCACTCGTGCTGGTTTTCGCGCGCAGGATCGATCAGGCCTTCCTCAATGACCTGGCCTACCGCTACCAGATCGAGAAGCCAAGCGTGCTGGCGCTCGATGCGAGTGGCTTCCTCAGACAGGACAGCAACCTCCAGACGCTGCCCCTGAAGTCCCCTCACGGCAACGACGTTGCCGTACTCGTGTGGGGTGTGCCGCTACCGGGAGAACAGATCGCTTCGAATCTGACGCGCTACGGCGTCTTAACCGCATTGGTGATCCTCGCAATCTTCATCTTTTTTGGTTACCGCACCCGGAACCTTCTCACCAACTTCCAGATTGTCCGCAAAGAGCTGCAGGACGCCGACCTCAGTGTCGGGAGCCTGCGTGACGAACTGCAACAGATTACGGGTCAAACCGACGTACAGATCGTCCGTCTCGATGGCTATGGCCAGACGCTCGAATCCATCGGCCGCGGGCAACTCAAAATTTTCACGACCACACATCTTGGCGACAAGCATTTTCCCGATTGCCTGCATGCCGGCAGGGAGCAGGTCACTGACCTGATCAGTCAGTGTCGACTCGATGGCCACGCCGAGGGCTGCTTCCAGCACAACGGGCGGTCTTATGAATTCACCTTCGACCTCGTCGAGTCCGGGGAGCAGGTATCAGGTTTCATGACCGGGATCATCCAAGACATCAGCGATCGTGATTCTGCACAAAAGGCGCGTGAACTCGAGGCGGTCAACCGTGGCCTGCATCTCAGCGAAGAAAAACTCACGAGGATTCTTGCCACGGCAGCGGACGCAATCATCACCATCGACGAGAAGGGCGTCATCACCTCGTTCAATCGCTACGCGGAACACCTTTTCGGGTACGCAGAGGACGAGGTCATCGGCAAGAAGATCAACATGCTGATGCCGCCCGAGATCGCCAAGCATCACGACGGCTTCATCGCCTCCTACATGACCACGCGCCACCCCAAAGTCATCGGCAGCGGGCGCGACGTCGAAGCGCTTAAGCGCGACGGGACGGTCTTCCCGGTCCATCTGTCGATCAGTGAGACCCGTCTGGAGCACACGAGCATCTTCACCGGCATCCTGCGAGACATGAGCGAGGAACGAAAGCTGGAGGAAGAGCTGCGCACCGCCAAGGAGCAGGCGGAGAGTGCCAACCATGCGAAATCGGCTTTCCTGGCCACCATGTCACATGAGATTCGCACGCCGATGAACGGCGTCATCGGCATGATCGACCTGTTGCGCGAGACCAAGCTCAACGACGATCAGCGTTTCATGGTCGACACCATTCACGAGTCGTCGTTCTCGCTGCTAGGCATCATCAACCAGATTCTCGACTTCTCGAAGATCGAGGCCGGCAAGCTCGAAATCGAGGAGATCCCGACCTCGATCCGCGACATCATGGAAAACACCGGGGAGACGCTGGCGCCCAACGCCCTGAAGAAGGGTGTGGCCTTGACCGTGCACATCGACCCCCACATGCCCGACAAGATCCTGGGAGACCCGGTCAGGCTGCGTCAGATCCTGTTCAACCTGGCAGGCAACGCGATCAAGTTTACCGAGAGCGACGTCGGGCGGCCTGGGCAGGTCCAGTTGCGTGCGGACTACGTCGGCGCAACGGAGAACGGCCCAAAGGCCCTGCGTTTCACTATCAAGGACAACGGCTTGGGCATGGACGAAGCAACCCGGGAGCGGGTCTTCAAACCATTCTCCCAGGCGGCTTTCGATCACCCGATCGCTGGTCGACATGATGTCCGGCGAGCTCTCGGTCGAATCGACCGCCGGCGCGGGGACCACCTTCACCGTTTCACTGCCGATACGCCCCTGCCGACAGAGCCACCTCGACATGGTCGAGCCCGACATCGCCGGGCTCGACATCCTGGTGGTGGGTGACTACCCCTTCGAACGCCACACCCTGCTCGAGTACCTCGATCACTACGGTGCGCATCACGAGGCGATGACCTTCGAGCAGGTGGTTGCCTATCTCGAGGAGACCCGCAAGAAGGGACACATGCCCGACGTGGTCCTACTGGAGGAGAGGGAATCCGAGCAGTCCCAAGACCAGATCAGCCGGCTGCGAAAACTGCAGCGAGACCACAAGCCACGCTTCCTGCTGCTCTCGACCCAGCGCAAGGGACGCCAGGGAACCCTGGACCAGGACAGCTACCGGATCTACTGCCAACCCATGCGGCGTTCGCAGCTGCTGCTCGGTCTGGCAATCCTGGTTGGGCGCGCCAGTCCACTGGTGGATCACAGCACACTGTCATTGCGCGCTCCCACCGAGACCGAGGAGCAGCCGATCGAATCCGATGTCTCGATCCTGGTCGCCGAGGACAATCCGACCAACCAGGAGGTCATCCGTCGGCAGCTGGCGTTGCTCGGGTACAACTGCACCATCGCCGAGGATGGCATCGAGGCACTGCACCGGTACCACCGACAGCCCTTCGACCTGCTGCTGACCGATTGCCACATGCCCGAAATGGACGGTTTCGAACTGACCCGTTCGATTCGCCACGCCGAGGAGGGCTCGAAGAATCACCTGCCGATCCTCGCCATCACGGCCAACGCCCTGCAGGGCGAAGCGGAACGCTGCATCGCGGCAGGCATGGACGACTACATGGCCAAACCGGTTGAGATGCCGCTGCTCAAGAGCAAGCTCAAGCACTGGCTTGCCACGACCACGCCCTCAGGAGAGCCCCAGCCCTCGCCCGTCGCCGAGCCCGGGCCAGAGGTCGAGGTCGAGGTCGAGGTCGATCCAGCTGCGCCCTACGACCGCGACGTGCTAGGCAAGCTGATTGGCAACGACCCCACCGCGATCGACGAGGTGTTGCGTGACTTCGTGGCGCCGACGCAAGCCATTCTCGACGACTTGCGCCGCGCCAACGCCGACGCCGACCGCAAGGCCATCAAGGACCAGGCGCACAAGCTGAAATCCTCCTCGCGCTCGATTGGCTCAACAACGCTGGCTGATCTGTGTGCCGAGCTCGAAACGCGAGCGGCGAGCGACGACCGCGACGACATCGGACCGCTCGTTTCCGAGGTCGACGCCCTCGCGAACACCGTCATCGATGCCATCCAGAACGATCTCGGCAGCCCACGTGCAATTGCTTCAGGAGAGTGACATGAACAACTCGATCAGCGACCTGAAAATCCATGTACTCGACGATGAGCCCTTCATCCTGAACCTCATCTCCCGCCTGCTCGACAAACTGGGCGTTGCCAGCGTGGATAAGTCAACCAGCGCCCGCGAGACCCTGAAAAGCCTCGAGCTGGCGCCAGAAGGTTGCGATGTCATCATCGCCGATCTGAACATGCCCGAGGTTGACGGCATCGAGTTCATCCGCCACCTCGCCGAAATCCAGTTCAGTGGAGCCCTGATCATCCTCAGCGGCGAGGACCTCAGGGTGCTTGAAAGCGCCCGCCACCTCGCCGACCGCCACCAGCTCAGGGTCGCCGGCATCCTGCAAAAGCCAGTCAACATCTCGGTTCTGGAATCGATGCTGGAGACCATCCCCACCCAGCAAGCGTACAAACGGCCTCAGCGCCAGGGTTACCAGAAGATCGATGCGGACGAGATGATCCGGGCGCTCGAGGAAGACGAGTTGCTGCTCCACTACCAGCCCAAGGTCCGGCTTGGAACGGGCAGCTGCGATTCCGTCGAGGCCCTGGTGCGCTGGCAGCATCCGACACACGGCCTGCTGCCCCCCATCTCCTTCGTGGACCACATCGAGCAGGGTCCTCTGGCGGCCCAGATCACAGAGCGCATTTATGCCATGGCGCTGGAGCAGCATCTCGACTGGTATGCCGCAGGCCACCCACTCAGGATGTCGGTCAATCTGCCAGTCATGATTCTCGACGATGTCTCGTTCGCGAACATGTTGGTCGAGATGGCCGACAAGGCCGGTGTCGAGAGATGCCACGTCTGCTTCGAGATCACCGAGACGGGCGTCATCGAGAACCTGAATGCGGCCGCCGAGATCCTCACCCGCTTACGTATGAAGGGCTTCGGTGTGGCCATCGACGATTTCGGCACCGGACACTCCTCGCTTTCCCAGCTCAAGGAGATCCCGTTCACCGAACTGAAGATCGACCGCAGTTTCGTCAGCGGCACCACGAGCAATGAAAGCTGGATCGCGATCACCGAATCGAGCGTCTCACTGGCGAAAAAACTCGGCATGTCCGTCGTGGCCGAGGGTGTGGAAACCACCGGGGAGCTCGACTTCGTCAAGACGCTCGGCTGCGAATACGGGCAGGGCTACCTGTTTTCAAAGCCCATGCATCCGGTCGATTTCTCGGTGTGGATGAAGACCGCGGACTTCAGTGAACCCAGTCAGGTCGCCTGAGGACGCAAAAAAAACCGGGGCCTCGCGGCCCCGGTCGTATCCAGAAGGAGGGTGCTGATCAGGCGCTGCGCTTGCGCGCGAACCACTTCTCCGCCTCCTCGTCCCAGCCGTCGGTGCGGACGTAGGGGTTGGTGCGTGGGTGCTCGATCATGTTCGGGTCGATCTCGACACCGATCCCCTCGAGGAAGTTGGCCAGGCCGATGCGCTCGATCATCTCGCCGGTGCGCTCGTGCTCGAGGGCGTTCTCGGCGAAGAAGTCGATGACACGGCCGCCGAGGTCGTTGAGCGCCTCGTAGTCCTCTTCGGTCTTCAGCGGCATGAACGGCACGATGACGGTGCCCATCAGGTCGCCGATCTTGAGGGTCCGCTTGCCGCCGATCAGGATCGTGGCGCCCTTGTCGTCGCCGGGCGAAAGCGCCTTGGTCATCAGGTTCAGGCAGTGCATGCAGCGCACGCAGCTCTTGTTGTCGACGTCGAGCGAGTCGTCGTCGTTGAGGCTCAGCGCGTTGGTCGGGCAGCGGCTGATGACGTTGTCGATGGTGTACTTGCGACCCTTCTTGGCGACGTAGGCCTTGACCTCGTCCTGGTCGACCTTCATGTCGTCACGCCAGGTGCCGATCACCGCGAAGTCCGCGCGCTGCACCGAGTTGACGCAGTCGTTGCCGCAGCCCGAGAACTTGAACTTGAACTTGTAGGGCAGCGACGGGCGGTGCATGTCGTCGAGGTAGGTGTTGATGATCTGGCGGTGTGCCCTCGGCTCGTCGAAGCAGCTCATCTCGCAGCGCGCGTGGCCGACGCAGGAGGCGGCGGTGCGCAGCGCCGGGCCGGCGCCGCCGAGGTCGAAGCCGAGCTCGTTGATGTCGTCGAAGGCCTTCTGCACGTTCTCGGTGGTGCAGCCCTGGAACATGATGTCGCCGGACTGGCCGTGGAAGGCGATCAGGCCCGAGCCGTGCTTCTCCCAGATGTCACACATCTTGCGCAGCGTGTCGGAGTCGTAGTGGAAGCCGGGCGGCGGCATGACACGCAGGGTGTGGAACTCGGAGGACTCCGGGAACTTCTCGGCGACCTCGGAGAAACGCGGGATGATGCCACCGCCGTAGCCGAACACGCCGACCGTGCCGCCCTTCCAGTAGCCCAGGCGGGTCTCGTAGGAGTGCTCGAGCTGACCGAGCAGGTCGACCATCATCGGGTTGTCGTCGGTGGCCAGGCGCTTGAGGCCTGTGACGAAGCTCGGCCAGGGGCCGGTCTCCAGGTCGTCCAGCATCGGGGTCGGGTGCATCTCTTTAGTCGCCATCGGCTCAACCTCTGTCGTTCGGTCAAAGGGCATTTCTGACATTCGTCAAGATAGACGGGTCGGGACGCCCGGTAAAGTCCGACCAAATAGGTACGGTATTGATTCCATCTATCCCCAATTGGGTAGATGGGTCGCGGCCGAGCGCCGCCGCCGCCGCGGGGCGTTGCTGACCACCTCGCCGCCGAGCAGTGTGGCGATCGCGGCGCGCAGAGGCTGCAACGGCTCGCGCAGCTTGTCGCGCAGCAACGAACCGCTGGCGGTGCTGCGCGAAAACACGGCGTAGCAGAGCGCCTCCTCGCAGGCACCCAGCAGGCACAGCGCGTCGATCTCGGCGGCCAGCCCGGGCAGCGTCGCGACCAGTGCGTCACGGTCGCCTTCGGCCCGGCACCAGTCGCCGAGCAGGTTCAGCAGCGGGCTGACGATCTCGCGGTGCTGAGGCTCGTCGAGGATCGCGTCGCAGGCGGCGAGGAAGCTCTGACCGGGGGCGTCGAGCGCACGCTGCAGGCGCTGCGCCAGGGGATCCCCGTCCGCACAGGCGGCAGCGAGCGCGTTGGCCAGTTCCCCGCCGAGTGCGCGTGACGGGTGCGGCTCGGGCAGGTCGTCGGGCGCCGCCTGCAGGAACCCGACCAGGCACGCGGGGCGCTGCAGGCCGCGCCGCCAGAGCCGCTCGCGAGCCGCATCCGCCATCAGGCCCGACGCGGCGATCAGGCGCACCGTGGCCATCACGGCGTTCTCGTCCTGCTCGAACGGCAGGTGCTCGGCGAGCCAGTCGGCCAGCTCGCGGCGCAGGTCGCCGTCGGTCAGCGCCGGGTTGTCGAGCAGCGCCCGCGCCACGCCCGGCTCGGGCAGCGCCCACCAGGCAAGGCGCGCGGCCTGCGCGTCGACGTTGGGTGAGGCGGCCACGGCCAGCACGGCCTCCGGTTCGCCCAGCTTGAGCAGGTCGGCGGTGCGCAGGTTCTCGAGCTGGCCGCCACGCAGCCAGCGGCGAATGAACAGCGGGAAGCCGCCGGTGTGGCCGATGACCAGCGATGCCAGCAGGCGCTTGACCGCCAGCAGGTAAGCGTCCTCGCGCCCCTGCGGGTGGAGCTCGACGCGCAGCTCGCGGTCGCCGGCCAGGGCCACCACGGTGGGCCCGCGTTCGTCGATGCGCACCGCCTCGGCCTGGGTCATCAGCACGTTCAGGCGCAACCCGTCCTCCTTGGTCAGCACGTCCTCGATCGGGTTCATTCCGGCGCCTACTGGTACTGGACCCGCAGGCCCCACGGCACCGTTCGCGGGCCCTGCACCACCCACAGCACCGGGTAGCCCGGGGGCTGGGCCGGGAACGGTCCGTCGGCGTCGGTGAAGTAGACCAGCAGGTCGGGATGCAGCCCGGCTTCGGCGACCCAGGCGAACGGTGGCTCGAACGACGTGCCGCCGCCCCCGGCGAGGTCGTCCGGCAGCTGCAGCACCTCCCACGGCTCGCTGCTCCACGGCCCTTCAGGAGAGAGTTCGCGGTCGCAGGCGTGCAGCGTCACGCGGGCGTTGAGCTGGCTCTTGAGTGCATCGAGCTCGGCGACGAAGCCGCGCAGCAGCGCGTCGTCGATCGAGCCGCTGGTGTCGACCAGCGCGACCAGCTCGAGCCGGTGGCTGCGCAGCGCCGGCAGGATCGCCGCACCCTCGCGGCGCGACGGGCGCTGGTAGCTGAAGTCGTCGCGCGCGACCGTGCCGAGGTACTGCGCGAGCAGTGTGCGCCACGGCAGCTGCGGCTGCAGCAGGCGGTCGACCAGGCGCGCCATGGCGGCCGAGAGCTCGCCGTGCTGGCGCGCCGCCTGGGCGGCGCCAGCGAGGTGCTGGCGCCACTGCTGCTCGAGCCGCTCAGCCTCGGCGGGCGACAGCGACGCAGGCGGCTGCGCACCGTCGCTCGCGCCGCTCTCACGCCCGTCGGCGCCCTGGCCCTGCCCCTCCCCGGGATCGTTCGGTGCCCCGTCACGCTCGGGTTCCGGATCACGCTCGCCGCCTCCCTCGCCACCCTCGCTGTCGTAGAGATGCTGGTCGTGGGTCTCGCGCTGCTCGTCCTCGTCGAGGCAGGGGTAGATCTCCTCGGCGCTCATGCCGGCGAACTCGTCGAGCAGCAGCGCGTCGGGCGGTGGTGCCAGCCCCTCACCGGCGAGCAGCGGATTGACCGCCAGGTCGCAGGCGACATCCCAGCGCTGCTTGACGCGGTGCTGGCGGCGCTGGAAATGGCCCAGCGCGCAGTGCAACGCCTCGTGGGCGAGCACGAACTCGACCGTGCTGCCGGGCAGCGCGGCGATGTAGTCGGGGTTGTAGTAGATCGCCCGCGCGTCGGTGGCCGTGGTGCGGCACCAGTCGGGATCGGCCGCGACCAGGGGCAGGCGCAGCGTCAGCGCGCCGAGGAACGGCCGGTCGAGCACCAGCCGCGTGCGCGCGGCGCTGAGACGGGTGGCCGGGTCGTCGACCACGGCGTCACTCGACGAGCATGACGTCGGCCACCTGGCCGGCCCAGGTGGCGAACTGCGGCGCCTCGCACAGCGGCTGGCCGACGGCGCGGTAGAGATCGGCGACCAACATCACGCCGAGTTCGCGCTGCGGCAGTTTGCCGGCGTAGGCAAGCAGGTGGCCGTAGACCGGCAAAGGATCACCGGCCTCGCGCGCCTGCAGCGCGCGGCGCACCAGCGCGGCGGCCACCGCGTACTGCAGGTCGATGCCCTCGGGCACCTCGTCGGAGGTGCCGTTGGCGATGGCGTCGATGTCGGGCAGCCGGTCGAGATGCTCGATGTAGGCTGCCGCCTCGATGCCGGCCGCCGGGCCGACGCAGCCCTGCAGTGCCGCGGAAAGCAGTGCGCGGTCGTCGCCGAACTTGGCCAGCGCCCGGTCGGAGAATTCCCAGGTGCGCGGCGACGGGAACGCGGTCGGCGTCTGCGCCGGGTCGAAATCGAACAGCAGGTCGGGGCGGAAGCGCAGGAAACCGATCAGGCGCGGGTCGACGCCGCGCCCGTGGGCCCAGTCGACCCAGTCGTCGAGGTTCGGCTCGACCTCGAGGTGGGTGAAGCGATTGGCCAGCGGCGACGGCATCGAGTAGACCACGCCGCGGTCGCCCTGGCGGTTGCCCGCGGCGAAGATCGCCCAGCCCTCCGGCACCCGGTACTCGCCGAGGCGGCGGTCGAGGATCAGTTGGTAGGCGGCCGCCGAGACGGTCGGTGGCGCGGCGTTGATCTCGTCGAGGAACAGGATGCCTGCCGCGCCGTGGCGCTCGGCATCGGGCAGCAGCGCCGGCACCGCCCACTCGACCAGGCCGTCGGTGCGGAACGGGATGCCACGCAGGTCGGTCGGCTCGAGTTGGGACAGCCGCAGGTCGACCACCGGCACGGCGTGGCGCTCGGCCACCTCGCGTACCAGGTCGGACTTGCCGATCCCGGGCGGGCCCCACAGCATGACCGGGGTGTGCTGTCCGGCAGCGGCGCTGGTGAACTCGCGCCCCAGGATTTGAGTGACTTGGGCCGGGCGCATTGAATCTCCTTCGATCTCCGCGGGCGCGTTCCGTTCACCCGCCAACCGTTTTCATCGTTGCAGGGATGGCCGCGCGGGACCATGCGCGACGTCAACAACCGAACTGCGGGTCAGGTGACCTCGAAGACGTCGAGCATGACGCCGTCGACGTGGCGCTCGGCGCGGGCCACCGCGACCACCCGGTTGAGCCAGGCGTAGTCCGGGTGGCCGCAGCGAAAGCGTGGCGTGGTGCGGAAGGTGTAGCTCGCCGGGTCCACCGGCTCACCGGCCGCCAGGCGCGCCATGACCTCGGGAGGGCCGTGTCGCAGCCCCCAGTTGAGCACCTCGATCAGCGCGCCGTCCTCGGTCTGCATGGTGTAACGCGCCTCGACCTCGGTGACGCCGTCGCGGCGCAGCACCTGCCAGTCGGCGCCACCCGCCAGCACCGTGCCGGTGAGCCGGGGGCCCTGGAAGCGGCCGCCGCGGATCGGGATCACCCGGCGCACGCCCGCGGCCAGCTCGCCGACCTCGAGCGGCGGGTCGATGCTGACCTCAGCGCGGTAGAGCAGGCGCAGACCGGGCGCCTCCGGCGTATCAGCCACCGGGTCGCAGCACCATCAGCAGCAGGCCAGCGAACGCGGCCAACGTCGCCGCATTGCTGGTCCAGGTCCAGTAGCGGCCGGGGCGATGGTAGGCCTCTGGCAGCGCGCCTTGGCCCGCATCGCGCAGCGCACGGCGCAGCTGGCGCTGCAGCGGCAGCAATCCGACCGCCCAGGCCAGCGCGGCGAGCAGGAACAGCAGGATGCCGCCAGAGAGCCAGGCCGGCGTCACCGTTTCGCCGCCGAAGGAGGCGAGCAGCCCACCCCCACCGATCAACAGCAACAGCGCGCCGCTGGCCGTGAAGCGCGTGTCCGCCGCGGCAATGGTGTCGAGCGCGAAGGTCACGACAGCAACGCTGGCGTCACGCTCGGCGCGCCGCTTCCACCAGCCGCACAGCAGCAGGCTACCGAGAAACAGCACCGCACCGACCACGTGCAACAGTTTCAGTGCGGCATAGCTCATGGTTGGCCGACGCTCACCAGTAGGCGAGCAGCTGCCCCTCCTCGACCTTGTGCTCGAAGCGGCGCAGCGGGCGGTTGCCCTTGGCCACGCAGTCGCCGCTGTCGAGGTCGAAGGCCCACTCGTGCTTCGGGCAGGTCAGGCGCACGCCGTCGATCGCCAGGTGCGGGATGTCGGTCACCTGGTGCGGGCAGCGGCTGTCGTAGACGCGCAGCTCCTCGCCGGTGCGGTAGACGAACACATGACGGCCGTCGGCCTCGTACCACTCGGGCCGGCCGTCGGGAATCGCCTCGACCGCGGCGACGGTGTGCCAGGCCGGCTCGGCATCGAGGTTCTCGGGACGGAACTCCGGGATGTCCATGTCGAGCAGGATCTCGGTGGCCCAGACGATCTTCGCCAGACCGAGCACCGGGAACGCCATCAGCAGCGCGTCGATCACCTCGTTGGGCGTCGCTCCGTTGCGCAGCGCGCGGGTCAGGTACTGGCGGAACCCGCCCTCGGTCTGCACCGCGACCTTGGTGATCACCGAGATCAGGTCGCGGGTGCGGGTGTCGAGGTGATCTCCGGCCTTCTTCAGGAAGGTGAAGTAGGCGGTCATCGCCTCCGGGCGTGCCTTGACAAGGTAGTTCAGCGCGTCGCTCATGGAGTCTCCAGGACGTCTGCGTTCGGTGGCACATCAGCATAGACGAGGCGCCGGAGAGATCCATGACAGCCGTCAGCCGATCGCCCGGCTCCAGCCGGCCAGGGCCTGTTCGGCGAGCACGCGGTGGCGCAACGGCACCTGCAACCAGACCCGGCGCAGCGACGCCGGTGGCTCGGCCAGCAGGCCGTCGTGCAGCAAGCTCAGCGCCTCGCCGGGCGGCAGGTCACCGTGGACGGCGCCGAGCAACGGCAGCGCGAGGGCCCGCACGGCCTCGCGATCGCACAGCGCGGCGATGCCGGCCAGGGCTCGGACGACCACCGCGGGATCGACCAGCCGCTCGGCATCGACGTCGACCACCACCGCGTGCCAGCGGCGTGCCTGGCGCAGGATCCGTCCCGGCTCGGCCGCATGCTCGAAGACCAGCGAGGTGTGCAGGCGCACCGGGTGCTCGGGTGGCGGTGGCCGCCACTCGGGCGAGGCGCCGACGACCCGCCAGCGGTCCTCCTCCACCACCGTGCGCTCGACGCTGAACGGGGGCCTGCCGGGTGCCGCAGCGACCACCTCGAGCCCCTCGCGGCGCCAGGTCCGCGCCCGTCCGCCGTGGATCAGTTCGAGGTGCGGCGACACGGCCATCGGCATCAGCGCGAGGTGCACTCCACGTCGTAGCGACGCTGCAGCTCGCTGCGCCGCACCGGGCGCTTGGACAACTCGGCGATCTGCCGGTTGAGGTCAGCGCAGCGCGCCGCACGCTCGGCGTCGGCCTCGGACGAACCCCCACCGGAGCTCGCACAGGAGACCAGCAGGGGGATCGACAGCAACCAGGGAATCGTTCTCACGGGGATGGGCTCCTCGACCACGCTGGGCCTCGCGCGCCACGCGACGGGCGCAGGCCCAGCGTAGCGGCTTGCCCGCCGGTGGGCTACGCCGGTGCGGCCACGAGGCGCCGCGCCTCGCGTCGGTAGAGCAGCGCAGCGCTCCACAGGTTCACGCCGAGCAGCGTGAACGAGGCCCCTAGCGCCAGCGCGAACGGGTAGAGCCAGGGCGTCGGCCAGAGCAGCGCGGCAGGCAGCAGCAGCAGCGCCGCGACGTGGGCGCGCAGCTGGCGGCGTCCCAGCCGATCGGGCAGCACCTGCTTCATGTGCGGCACCTTCGTGCCGCTGCCGAGCAGGCCGCTGTGCAGCAGGCGGTTCTGCAGGTGGAACCAGACCAGGAACGGTACGATCTTGTAGAGCATGCCGTTGACCGCCGACAGCGCGAAGCCGAAGGCCAGCCCGGCACCCAGCAGCAGCGGCGCACGCGGGCCGGCCGACCAGGCGGGTGTCGCGAGACCGACGAGCCACAACAGCAGCGTCGCGAGCAGGCAGCCCATCGCCACGCGCCAGAAATCGAGCGTCACGTCGGGCAGGCGACGCTTGCGGCGCCGCTGCAGGTC